>DERX01000062.1 GCA_002361875.1 Ruminococcaceae bacterium UBA3329 | reverse complement strand
GTTTTCGTATCACAGGAATTCTTAAAATATATAAGAGGTATTATCATTATATATAATACTTTGATAAGTATTATTTACAGATATTTTCTTTTTGAATTGCAAAGCTCCGTAATAAACTGTCTGTCAAGAGAGGATAATTTGTACCCGTTCTTGTAAATCAGCACATCTTTATAGATTTTTTTGTTGTCAACGCACTTTTTCTGCACAAGAGAGAACCGATTTAAAATCTTTTCGGGAGCGGGGGACACCCACATAAAGGTTTCGGGGTTGTTTGAGAGCAAATCAAATTGGCTTGCACGCTCAAAAATGAATATGCGGCGGTTAATGTTGTCGGGCAGTTCTTCCTTGACCACCTTTGAAAGGGGCATTGAGGGAACGTACGGGTCAGCATGGGCAATTTCAATGAAATCGGTTAAATCGTTAAATGTGATTGTGTCCTTTTTGGCAAGTGGATTTTGCTCGCCCATAATCAGCGAATATGTAAATTCCGTAACAAGCTCATAGCAAAGACCTTTTTCCTCAAGCATGGCTTTAAAATATTTGTCATAATTTTCCGCATATCTTATAATTCCGAGCTTGTAGCCGTTTTCGAGTATATTGCGGATTGTACGCTGAGAGTTGGTTTCTTTATAAAAAATTTCGGCTGAATCTTTAGTAAGCGATTTTGAAAACTGTGCAAAGGCCTCTGAAATATAGCAAGCACGGGGGACTGAAATTGAAAATTTCTGCTTTTTTGCCGAGCCGCTTTTGTAAAAAGCCTCGACCTCTTCAATCTGATTTAAAATTCCTTTGGCATAGCTTATAAATTCCTCGCCGTCGGGTGTTAGCTCCATTCCTTTTGCTGTGCGTTCAAAAATCGTAATGCCGATGTCTGCTTCAAGGTCTTTTATGGCTCTGCTTACATTCGGTGCGGCAGTTAAAAGCTTTTCCGCCGCCTTGTTAAGCGAGCCTACCTTTGCAACCTCAACCGCATATTTAATATGTAAAATATTCAAAATTCTCACCGCCGTTTTTAATTTCTATATATATATATTATAGTATCCGTAAAAAGTAAACGCAATGGTCCAAAAGCAACAGTATTCATATTTATTTCGCTGTTTTAGGACTGTGAATTTTTTTAAGAACCTCGGAAAGAGGAACAATTAAAAGTCCTGCCGCAAGGTTGCCGACAGCGTGAATCGCATCAAAGGGAAGTCCTGCAATTATCCAAGCTATCATTGCTTTGAAATCCAGATGGAACATAAGTGCCTGTGCTGGGGCGTAAAGCGTGCCGAAAAACAGTCCGTGCAGAGAGCAAACAATTGCGTAAACAGGCACGGCAGTTTTCCTTTTCATATTTTTCGGTAAAAGCATGGTGACGCCCCAAAGAATTGCCCACAGGTAAAGGTAAGGAATCCACCACGGCGAAAATCCGGCATAAATTCCGGTGAGAAAAACATAAACATAAATAGGAATAAGCGCCTTTTTTCTGTAAACAACGGTGTAAACCATGGTAAGCATTCCTATAAAATGTATATTTGGAAAGGCTTCCATAAGTATTTTTGAAATAAACATTATTGTGCCGAGCATTGCGAAAATAATGATGTCGGCAAGCTTTTGAAATTTTTGATTTTTCATTTTTTATCTCCTGAAATACTGTAACTGAATTTTATCATAAATACATACATAAATCAAGCGAGCGCCGATATTAAAAAAGTGCTTGATTTATGCTTCGATAAAGGTTAAAATAGGAAATATCAAAGGCGGCAAATGCTGTAAAATTTTCTTTATACAAATTCGCCGTGATTTGAAAAAAGGAGGATATTATATTGGAAAATAAAAAAATACTTGCCATTATTAACCCTGCCGCAGGGCGTACAAAGTCACAGAGAGGTACTTTTGATATTGTCGATGTTCTTTCAACCCTCGGCTACGATTTTGATATAAAAACTACAACCAAAAGAGGGGACGCAACCGAATTTGCAAAGGAATACGGAATAAACTACGATGTCATTCTTTGCTGCGGCGGCGACGGTACGCTTAACGAAACAATAAACGGTGTTATGTCGCTTCCCGAAAGAAGACCTATAGGCTATATTCCCACAGGCTCAACCTGCGACCTTGCTTCAACGCTTAAAATTCCGTCGGATATTCGCTCGGCTGTTGAGCTTATAATGTCCGACAAGCGCAATACTTACGATATAGGCAATTTTAACGACAAGCATTTTTGCTATGTAGCCTCTTTTGGCGTGGGAAGCTCGTTTTCCTACACAACTCCGCAGAAAATGAAGAATATTTTTGGCAAAGCGGCATATTTTATAGACCCGTTTTTCTTTCATCCTGCCACTCTTTTCGGCGGGCTTAAGCCTGTTCATGCAAAAATTGAGTATGACGACGGCATAATTGAGGACGATTTCAGCTTCGGTGCAATTTCAAACTCAACCTCGGTAGCAGGTCTTATTACCTTTGACCGTGCGGATGTTAAGCTTAACGACGGTATGTTTGAGTTGCTCCTTGTGCGTGGGGTAAAGGGTATTCCCGACGGCTTTAGGCTTCTCGGTAAGGTTCAAAAGCACAATTACGACGGTGAGCAGATTTTATTCCTGCACACAAAAAATCTTAAAATACATTTTGACAGACCCACCGAGTGGTCTTTGGACGGTGAATTCGGCGGAAGTCCCGTTGATGTAGATTTTTCGATTTCTTACAGGGGCATAGAGCTGTTTTCGGAGGATAACGACCTTTTCTGCAAATAAATTTTTATATATGAAACGAGGAATGGATGTGGATATACTTTTTACCGCAGTAATAACGGTTATTGTTTTTGCAGCTTTGCTTGCGGTGATTATATCGGCAGTAAAAGCAATTCAATTTAAATGCTTTAAAAAGAATATTCCCGTTATGCCTAAAGGGTTTACCGTAACGGCGCACACGGGGTGCCTTGAAACTGCGCCCAATACTGTTGACTCAATGGAAAAGGGCGTAAATGCAGGGGCGGATATTGTCGAATTTGACTTAAATTTTGATGAAAACGGCGAGCCTGTTCTGTCACACAATGCGCCCGAAAAGAGCGCGGTGCATTTAAAAGAGGCATTTAAATTTCTTTCCGAGCACAAGGAAATAAAAGCCAATGTTGATGTAAAAGACACATCAAATCTCGATTCTGTTTTAAAATATGCAGAGGAGTACGGCGTTCCTGACCGTATTTTCTTTACGGGAATATTCCTCGAGGATGTTTCGGCTGTTGAACGGCTTCGCATCAAAATTCCATATTATCTTAATTATAATGTTTCATTAAACGGAAACAATGACGAGGCATACATTTCCCATATTGTCGAAACTGTAAAAAACAGCGGAGCTATTGGCATAAACATAAATTACAAGACTGCGTCAGAACAGCTTGTGAAAGCCCTTCGCAGTGAGGGCTTGCTGGTTTCATTATGGACTGTTAACAGTAAATGCGGCTTGTGCAAGGTGTTAAAGCTTCGCCCTGACAATATTACGACAAAACGCCCCGACATTCTTTGTGATATGCTGGGAAATTTTAACATATAAACTCTTTAAAAAATTTGTCGAAATTATTGACATTTTTGAATTTTTACTTTATATTTATCTCATACCAAATAGGGCTGGGGAGCAAAAGGAATGCTTTACCCGAAGCCCGACCATATCTATCGGTTGGAAAGGGGCTGCTAATTGAAAAACAATCCTGTTATTATTGATTTGCAGAACATCAGCGTTAGCTTTGACGGTCAGAAAATTTTGAATAATATAAGCCTTCAGATCCACGACGGTGAATTTGTGACCTTGCTCGGTCCCTCGGGGTGCGGAAAAACCACAACCCTCAGGATAATTGCCGGATTTTTAAATCCCGACTCGGGCGATGTGATTTTTGAGGGCAAAAATATCAATGGTGTTCCGCCTTACAAAAGGCAGGTTAACACCATTTTTCAGCGTTATGCGTTGTTTCCGTATTTGAATGTGTATGAAAACATAGCTTTCGGTCTGCGCCTTAAAAAAATGAAAGAAAAGGATATTCAGGCAAAGGTTCGCGAGATGTTGGAGCTTGTAAACCTTAAAGGCTTCGGCTCAAGGAATATCAATTCTCTTTCGGGTGGTCAGCAGCAAAGAGTTGCCATTGCAAGGGCACTGGCTGTTGACCCGAGAGTTGTTTTGCTTGACGAGCCTTTGGGAGCGCTTGACTTAAAGCTTCGTAAGGATATGCAGGTTGAGCTTAAAAACATTCAGCAGAAACTGGGTATAACCTTTATTTATGTTACGCACGACCAGGAAGAGGCTCTTTCAATGTCTGATACCATTGTTGTTATGAACAACGGTGAAATTCAGCACATAGGCACGCCTACCGACATTTACAATGAGCCGAAAAACGCATTTGTTGCGGATTTCATCGGCGAAAGCAATATTCTTGACGGCATTATGCGAGAGGATTTCAATGTCGAATTTGAAGGTATGCGCTTTAAGTGCGTTGACAAGGGCTTTAAACAGAATGAGCCTGTTGATGTTGTAGTCCGTCCTGAGGATGTTGACATTGTTCCCGAGAGTGAGGGTATGCTTAAAGGTGAGGTTACTTCTGTAACCTTTAAGGGCGTTCACTATGAAATAATCGTTGACATTAACGGCTTTAAGTGGATGATTCAGACTACCGACAAGTCAGAGGTCGGAGATATAATAGGCATTTCAATTAAGCCTGACGAAATTCACATAATGAAAAAGTCCGAATATTCGGGACTTTACGGCGATTACAGCTCATTCAGCGAAGAGTTTGACGAGCTTTCCGACCCGACTGTTTCAGAGGAGGAGGGCGAGTGATGAAGCGTTCTCCAATTCTTACAAAGCTTATCAACGCACCGTATATTCTTTGGTCGGTGCTTTTCATTATAGCCCCGCTCATAATGGTAATTTACTATGCTTTTACTGACAGAACAGGTGCTTTTACATTTGATAATGTAAAGGGCATCAGCGACTATTTAAGCACATTTATTCTTTCGGTAGGTTACGGCGCAATAGCTACTGTTATCTGCCTTTTAATTGCTTATCCGTTTGCGTATTTTTTGGCGCATACGGGTGCATCCTTTCAAAGAACGGCGGTAATGCTTGTAATGCTCCCTATGTGGATGAGCTTTCTTATCCGTACATATTCCTGGATGACAATTTTGGGCGAATCGGGAGTAATAAATTCGTTTTTGGGACTTTTCGGAATAGACCCTGTCACAATGCTTAACACACCGGCGGCAGTAATTCTCGGTATGGTTTACAATTTCCTGCCTTATATGATTTTGCCGATTTACACCGTTATGACAAAAATGGATGTGTCTCTCATTGAGGCGGCGCAGGACTTGGGCTGCGGTAAACTGCACTGCATAAGAAAGGTAATCATTCCGCTTTCTGTTCCGGGAGTTGTCAGCGGAATTACAATGGTTTTTGTTCCGTCTGTCAGCACATTTTACATCACACAAAAGCTCGGCGGCGGTCAGATAAACCTTATCGGCGATGTTATTGAAGGTCAGTTCCAGACTGCCAATAACTATAATCTCGGTGCGGCGCTGTCATTGCTTCTTATGGTGATGATTTTAATCTGTCTCGGCGTGCTCGGTTATTTTACCGACAGTGAAGATGAAGGGAGTGTGTTGATGTGACAAAAACTTCACCTCTTTCAAAGCTTTACATTGCGCTTGTGTTTATTTTCCTTTATGCGCCGATGGTTGTAATGACGGTTTTCTCATTTAACGGGAGTGAGAGTACTTATATTATGGATGGCTTTTCGCTTCAGTGGTACCGTCACCTTTTTAATGACAGCATTACTATGAACGCACTTAAAAACACTGTTGTTTTGGCGGTGATTTCTTCGGTTATTTCGACGCTGTTAGGCTCTGCGGCGGCAGTCGGAATTTATAATATGAAAAATAAATTTTTGAAGTCGTCCGTAATGACGGCTACAAACATTCCGATGATGAACCCCGAAATTGTAACGGGTATTTCAATGATGCTCCTTTTTGTATTCGTAGGGGTGCTGATGAACAGGACGAATGTGCTGGGTTTTGCAACAATTTTAATTGCGCATATCACCTTTCAGTTGCCGTATGTTATTCTGTCCGTTTTACCCAAGCTTCGTCAGTCAGACCCTCGCGTTTTTGAGGCGGCACAGGATTTGGGCTGTCACCCTGTAAAGGCGTTTTTTAAGGTCGTCTTGCCGCAAATCCGTTCAGGCATTGTTTCGGGCGCTATAATGGCATTCACACTGTCGCTTGACGACTTTATTATAAGCTATTTCACAAACGGACCTGATTTTCAAACGCTTCCCATACATATTTTCTCAATGACAAAAAAGCGTGTAAAGCCTGATATGTATGCGCTCTCTACGCTTATATTTGTTGTAATTCTTATTCTGCTCATTTTGATGAATGTTGCTCAGTCAAATTCGGACAAAAAGCAGAGAAAAGAAAAGGGGGAAGACAGATGAAAAAGTTTTTTGCTTTCCTTCTTATTCTTGTGATTTTAATGTCCGCTTGCATTTTTCCTGCCTTTGCTTATGACTACATTGAGTTTTCGGAAGAAACGGTAAATTACTATAAGAATTTAGGGCTTCAGGGCACAAAGCTTAATGTTTACAACTGGGGTGAATACATTTCGGATGAAGATATTGATGTAATCAAAGAGTTTGAGCATTTAACAGGCTGTACTGTTAATTACACCACTTTTGAATCAAATGAAAATATGTATTCAAAGCTTTCGGGCGGCGGAGTCAGCTATGATATTGTTGTTCCGTCGGATTACACTGTTGAAAAGCTGATGTCAGAGGGTGCACTTCAAAAAATCGACTTTAACAATATCCCTAATTATGAAAAGTTTTTTGACAGTGAACGGTACGGCTATTTGCTTGAGGACACGGTAAACGGCGAAAAAATTAAAGATTACGCCGTGATTTATAACATCGGCACTACCGTTCTTATTTACAATACGAAATATGTTAAAGAAAAGCCCGACAGCTGGAGCGTTCTGTGGGATGAGCAGTACAAGGGTAAGGTGCTGATGTTCAATAATCCCCGTGACTCTTTTGCAATAGCGCAGTTTATGCTCGGTCAGGACCTTAACACTACAAGCACAGCCGACTGGGATGCGGCGGCGGAGCTTTTAAAGGAACAGCGTGAAAAGGTTCAGCCCTCTTACGTTATGGACGAGGTTTTCGTTAAAATGGAGAGCGGCGACTATTATTTTGCAACATACTATGCGGGCGACTATGAGGTAATGGTTGAAAATAATCCCGATTTGGATTATGTTTTCCCGAAAGAGGGAGTAAACTCGTTTTACGACGCTTTTTGCGTACCGACAAGCGCTCAGAACAAAAAGGGCGCAGAGGCGTTCATAAACTTTATGATGGAGCCGGAAATTGCCCTCGCAAATGCCGAGTATATTTATTATGCCACGCCTAACAAGGCTGTTATGGAAAATGACGAATATTCGCTTGCCGAGTCAAAAGCCGTTTACCCCGACGAGGGTGACATTGCACATTCGCAGGTTTTTCACAATCTTCCCAACGATACTTTACAGTATATGAACACTCTTTGGATGAAGGTTAAGGGCGGTAATGAATCCGAATGGGTATATAATGCATTTTTTATCTGTTTGGCTTTAGTTGCGGCGGTAATTGTTATTACGGTTGTGCGAAAACAAAAAATGAAAAAATATTATGATGTGTAAAATAATATGAAAAAGCAGGCGGTTCTTCCGCTTGTTTTTATAAGGTGATTTATGAGTATTGAAACAAAGCACTTTGCTGATTTGAGCCGCCGGGCCGAAAACAGCGGAAGAACGGTATTTTCCGATTTTCTCGGGCTTTCATCGCTTTCGGAGCTAAAGTCTATGCACATTTTTCCTGTTCCGCATTTTTGGGGCGGATTTCCCGATGCAGAGCGGGTAGTCGCCGCATTCGGTGAATGTGAAAATGAGGATTTTCCGATTTCGGTTATCTTAATTCAGCCTGTTAATAAAAAATTTGCGGACGAGCTTTCGCACAGGGATTTTTTAGGTGCGGTTTTGTCACTCGGAATTAAGCGGGATGTAATAGGCGACATTATTATAAATGAAAACTGCGGCTATGTGTTCTGCATTGACAGTATTGCGGACTATATCACCGAAAACTTAAATGAGGTTAAGCACACCACAGTCAAGGCAGAAAAATATGAGGATTTACCGTCATTTGCCGTTCCCGAACCTGAATCGGAGAATTTCGTTGTTTCGTCACGCCGTCTTGATGTTTTAACGGCGGCGGTTTTCGGACTTTCCCGAAAAAGTGCAAGTGAGCTTTTTACAAAGGAAAAGGTATTTGTGAACGGAAGCTTGAAAAGTGCGTCTTATACCGTTTCGGACGGTGACAGTGTGTCCGTCAGAGGATTCGGTAAGTTTGTTTTGGCAGGGGAAATACGAAGAACAAAAAAGGACAGAGCAGTAGTTGAACTTAAGGTTTACAGGTGACCGTGTGAAAAATACGAAGAAAGGAACGATACCGTGCGCAAAAAGATGTTTTTTATGCAATTTTTGTGCGAATGCTGTATCGCATTGCGATTAAAATGAAAAGGTGTGTAATAGTCGGCGGAGCGGATATAAAAAATTTTGACGCTGTCTGCCGAAAAATCAGCAAAGATGATTATTTTATTTTTTGCGATTGCGGACTTCGCCACAGAGAAAAGCTCGGCGTTGAACCGAACTTAATTATCGGGGATTTTGATTCTTATGAAAACCCAAATTTAAGTGTGGAAACAATAGTTTTACCCCGTGAAAAGGACGATACAGACACATTTTTCGCCGCAAAGGAAGCAGTAAAGCGTGGATTTGAAGAGTTTATTTTAATAGGAACAGTAGGAGGACGGCTTGACCACACACTCGGCAATGTTTCTGTGTTGCTTTATCTGTTTTCGCTTGGGAAAAAGGCGGAAATGATAGACGATTTTTCCGAAATGCAGATAGTGTCGGACGAATCTGTTTTTGTTGACAGCTCATATTCATATTTTTCTCTTTTAAATATCACGGGTGAGGCCGAGGGAATAACAGAGAAAAACGCAAAATTTCCCCTCGAAAATGCCGAAATTACCTGTGAATACCAGTACGGCATAAGCAATGAACCGTTGCCCGGAAAGACCGCCGAAATAACGGTTAAAAAAGGCAAAGCATTGCTTATTAAAGTGAGATGAAATATACCGAAAAATGCATTTTTTTTGTGCTCGCCGAGTAGGGGACGTCGACCCGGCGTCCCAAATAAAATATATAAAAAACCAACAAATATTAAAAGCCGAAATTCGTTAAAGAATCTCGGCTTTGCTTTTTGTCTCCTATTTTTCTTATGACTTATTTGTCCAGCTTAAAAATCGGGTCGTCAGGGTTTGCATCTGCGTCAAGGTCCTGCATGGTAACGCTTTCCTTTGTGCCGCCTGACAGAATCTGATATTTATCCTGATAATAGCTTGAACCCTCATTTGTAAATGAGCCGTCGGGAGACACTGTAATAATTGTACATCCCCTTTGAGTTCCTACCTTGCTTATTCCCGAATATGCAAGGTAGTCAATGCTGTAGCCGTATGTAAGCCTTATTCCCTTGTAATCAAGTGAGAAGGTATTAAGGTGGTCGTGGCCGCAGAAAATACCCTTTGTAGAGCCTAATTCCTGCATAGTTTCAAACAGATTGTCAGGGTGGGTTCCGATGCATATTACTCTGCCGCTTTCACCTGCCGTGCCGTAAAGCAATTTAACATTTTCAGTGTCTTTTCTGCCGTTTTCACAGTATTCTTTCCACGCTGTCATATATTCTTCGGACGGAATATGGTAAAAAGCGAGAGACGGTACAGTTCCGAATTTCTTAATCGCCTCGGTCTTTTCTTCCTCGGTTTCATATCCCTTTTCAATAGCCTCGGCATTTTGAGCATTAAATTCGCCGACAAGCTTTTTGTACCATTCAATTTGGTTTTCGTGAATATTGTCGTATTTCCAGAATATGCCGAAACTGTCTCCGTCAGTGTATGAATGCGAATCAAAAAGGAAAAGTGACTGTGTAATAACACCCTTGCTGTTTTTTACAAGGATTGCACTGTTACCGCAGCCGTCAACCTCTTCGTCGCCTGTTTCAAAAAGACAGTATTTTAAATCGTCGCTTCCGTAAAATTCGGAAAGCTGTTCACGGGAATAAAGGCTGTAGGCTTCGGTGTCGTGGTTGCCGTAAACGGGCACCCAATAAATCTCTAACGACTCCATAAGAGCGGCAAATGTTTTAGCCGCATTTTTATTGTTAAGCGTTCCTGACTGGAACGGGACAGGAAAAGAAATATCGCCCGTTACAATTACAAGGTCGGGTTTTTCAGCCGTTACCATAGATGCAACTGCGTTAATTGCTAAGGAGTCTTTTTTTGCCGACATCCAGCCGCCGCCGATATGTATGTCTGTGAGCTGTAAGATTTTTAAATCTCTGTCGGTTGTAAATGTCCAATAACCGTCTTCAAAAACAGGCAATACACGGTCATCGCTTTGAACCTTTTTAAAGGATTGTGCAAGCTGTATATTTGCTTTGTTTGAGACTGCCGTTGCAATTATGCCGATACACGATAAAACCGTAATAACAGCGGCAATTATCCCTAAAATTTTAAGAGCGGTTTTGCCTCTTTTGTGCTTTGCGTTTGAGCCTTCTTTTTTACTCATAAATATTCCCCCATTCTATTGTACTGTCGAGATTCAAAGATTTTTTAAGTGCTTTTTTTATGTCGCTTTGTTTTTTGGTATTTCCGTTAAGCGTTATAGATGCAATATTTTTTCCAACACCGTAATTGTGAATTACAATGCTTGTAATTTTAGTTTCGCAGTCAATATTTTTAATTATATTTTCAGCCTTTTCCGTTAAAGCTTCGTCATTTGCACCGATTAAGTTGCCGAAGGACGACACGGCAAGCTTGACCCCAAAAACGGCAATAACAATGCTTATAAGCAGTCCTAAATATGCATCGATAATAAATTTTGTATAATTTGAAAGGGTAAACGAAATAAGCGAGACAAGCGTTATGCCGCAATCGGTAAAGGAATCAAGCATTAAAGCCTTTGTGACGGGCGATTTGTCTTTCTTGTAAAACTTTGAAAATGTAAAGCCCATAATAAGCTTTATTATACAGGTAATGCCGATTATTACTGCATATCTTGCAAAAAACCAAATCGGTGTGGGAGCGAAGAATCGCTCGACGGAATTGTATGCAAAAATAAGTCCCGCTCCAACCATAAATACTGCAATTAAAAAGCTTGCGGCATATTCTGCTCTGCCCTTGCCGTAGGGGTATTTGCGGGTGGCGGGACGAGTGACAAGATATACTCCTAAAAGCGCCAAAAGACCTGCTGCAGTGTCTGTAAAATTATTTACCGAATCAGTGTAAATGCAAAGACAGTTCGTTCTGAGGCCGATATAAAATTTAACAAAGAACAGAATAAAGTTAACTGAAATTGCAATTGCAGGCGGCAGTACAAGTCTATTTCTCATTCGGCTTTCCTCTTGTCTTAGTTTTTGTTTTTAGGCCTTGTGAGTATGTTTTCATTGTAGAAATTACTCTTTTGCGTAAGCAAATCGTTAACCTCGTTACCGCCGTATTCCTCAAACAGGGTCTTTTCACCTGAGAAAAGGTCTGTACCTATTCCTAAATGGTTGCCGTATACCTTAACACCGATGCTTGAAAGCATTGTGGGGAACATATCAAATGATGCCCATTGGCGGTTTTTGAAACGGCTTTCGGGAAGTTTTTTTAAATCCTCGGCAGGATTAAGAATGAGGTTAAAGCAGGTCCTTTGATAATTCTTAACGGTTTCCGAAATGCACGACGCCATTGTTAAATGGTCGCCGATAATAACAATTGTAGTATTGTCATAGAACGGCTGTGCCTGAATCCAGCGGACAAATTTAACTGCTTCAGCTTGGCTGTAATAAATAGCGTTTGAATATTGGTCGGGAAATTTTTTCTCTGCTTTTGGACTCAAATACCCTTCGGGGGCGTGGGTATCGGCAGTTTCCATAATAAAATGGAACGGCTTGCCTGTATTTGAAAGGCGCGTTAGCTCATTCTTTGCAAATTCATAGAGTTTGTCATCCTCATATCCCCACCAAACATAGTAGTCCTCGGGAATTAAGCCTTTTTCAATGGCGGCGCTGTGGTCAATAATATTAAATTTACCGTGAAGCTTAAAGTAATGGTCAAGACCTCCGAAGGCTGCGTCTGCACCGAACATTACGGTTTGTTCATAACCCTGGTTTTTTAAAATATCACCGATAGCCGTGCCGCCGGGTAAGAAGTTACCTTCCGTGCCGTATGAGTTGCCGTCTGTCGGAACCTTCATCGGAACGCCGAAGCCCATATTGACCATAGAAGCTACGGACCAACCTGCACCGGTCGACGGTAAAAATCCGCCGAACTTACTGTTCGTGTGTGAGAAAACATAGCCTTCATCTGCAAGCTTTGTGAGGTCGGGAATAAGATTTTCTTCCATATATCCGCCCAAATCCTTTGAAAGGAAGGTGTTTTCCATTGATTCAAGATAAATTAAAATCAAATTACGCTTTTGTTCGGGAAATTTAAGGTTTGTGGTTGTGGGAGCAACATAGTTTTCCTCAATAAACGGTGAGTCAAAGAAATATGCCGAAACAAGATCAAGTAATTGGAATTTTGTAATTCCAAAGGTACAGCCGCCCACAAGCATTGCAATTGCAACTAAAATTGAAACGACCCTCAAAACAAATTCCGAAATTATTTTATGTCTTTTTTCTTTTAAAATTAAGAATATGTTATAAGGGAAGAATGTAATTGCAGAAAAAATAAAAATTGCAAATGCGGATTTTAATACAGGACCCTCAAATACTGAATAGTAAACGCCTACCTCATTACCTGCAACGGGAGATGTGATGTTGATGATGATTTGATCGGGCGAGAGATTGCCGAAAGCCTCCATACCCCAAATTGATGCAAAGTAAGCGATTGTACCGAGCGAAAACAGAATAACAGAAATGATTTTCAAGGCTTTTACCCCTTTTTTATTCTTCGGCTCGGCTTTTTCAAGAACTAACACTCTGCGAATAATTTCCTTTAACAATAAAGCGATAAAACCTATGAAAATACTGAGTAAGCAAAATATTAATATATAAGGGCCTTCGTGAAGTGAGGACTGAAAAATATTATTCACATTTAAAACATATTTCAGTGTGAAAAAGGTTGTTAAGTCAATCGCAAAAAGATAACGGAAAACCGTTTTAATTCTAGACTTAATTTTTTTATCTTTCGATATAAATAAAATATCGGCTAAGCTGAAAGCAAGTGGTATTATTACCGCAAATAACCAAAGCATTTTTAGCACCCCTTTAAAATTATATGAATATATTATCACATTCTAATCCAATTTACAATATTTAGAGTTTTTGAACCGCAAAACCCTTTGCTGCGTCAAAAATTTCCGTAAGCGTGTCAAGCGGACTTTGCGCAGGTAACATTTTAACATTTATGCTCTGCTTACCGGATGCCGTTACGCTGATTCTTCCCCGCAAAACAGATGAAATTTCAAGCACGAGGGCAGGCTCAATGCTTTCACAGTAAAGCGCAAGCGTATTCCCTTTTTGCCCTATTTCGTAAATGCCTATTTCGGCGGCTCTGTTCCTGCAAAGTGAGACCTCAATAAGTCCGTTTACCGACGGCGGAATCTCGCCGAAGCGGTCACGAAGCTCGTCACGCACATCGTCTGCCTCTTCCGTAGTTCTGACATCGGCAATTCTGCGGTAGGTCATAAGCCTTGCTGAGAGCGCAGTAATGTACTTGTCGGGAATATGTGCGTTAATTTGAAGGTCAATAAGGCAGTCCTTTGTGTTTTTCGGTTCTTCGCCTTTTTCACCCTTTATAGCTTCGGACAAAAGCTTCATATACATATCATAACCGACAGACGCTAAATGCCCGTGCTGTTGTGCGCCTAAAAGGTTACCTGCGCCTCTGATTTCAAGGTCACGCATTGCAATTTTAAAGCCTGAGCCGAATTCGGTGTATTCACGGATTGCCTGCAAGCGCTTGTAGGCAACCTCGGTAAGATTTTTGTCTTTTTTGTATGTGAAATATGCAAACGCTCTTCTTGTGCTTCTGCCGACTCGTCCTCTTATCTGGTGAAGCTGTGAAAGGCCCAACCTATCTGCATCCTCAATAATAAGGGTGTTGCAGTTGGGCACGTCAACGCCCGTTTCGATTATTGTTGTGCAGACGAGAATGTCAATGTTTCCTTCCATAAGGTCACGCCAAATGCCTGAAAGCGTTTCTTCGTCCATTTTACCGTGAGCGACAGCAATTTTAGCGTCAGGCAAAAATTCTTTAATATTATTTGCCGTGCGGTCAATATCCTCCGTGTTGTTGTGAAGATAGTAAACCTGACCGCCTCGGCGAAGCTCTTTATCCATAGCTTCGCACAAAAGAGGTAAATTATGCTCAAGAACGTAAGTTTGTACAGGGAAACGGTCGGACGGAGCCTCTTCAATAACGGACATATCACGAATACCCGACATAGCCATATTTAGCGTTCTGGGTATGGGAGTAGCAGAGAGCGTCAGCACGTCAACATTCGGGAATTTTTCTTTTAGCTTTTCTTTCTGAGCCACTCCGAAACGCTGTTCCTCGTCAACAATCAAAAGACCTAAATCCTTAAATTTAATATCCTTTGAAATAAGGCGGTGCGTTCCTACAATTATGTCAATAAAGCCTGAATTTATTCCTTTAATTATTTTCGCCTGCTGAGTAGCCGTGCGGAAGCGTGACAGCATTTCAGCCTCAACGGGAAAGCCGTCAAAGCGTTTCATAATAGTTTGATAATGCTGAAGAGCAAGAATTGTTGTGGGCACAAGGATTGCACACTGTTTGCCGTCTGCAATACATTTGAATACAGCCCTGAGCGCGACCTCTGTTTTGCCGAAGCCGACATCTCCGCACAGCAGTCTGTCCATGGGGTGCGGAATTTCCATATCGTGTTTTATTTCGGCTATACATCTTAATTGGTCGCCCGTTTCTTCATATTCAAATCTTCTTTCAAAGTCGCTTTGCATATCAATATCGGGTGAAAACGCAAAGCCTTTTGAATCCATTCGCTTTGAATATAGCTTTATAAGCTCGTCTGCCATATCCTTAACAGCACTGCGAACCTTTGACTTGGTCTTTTCCCAATCTCCGCCGCCGAGACGGTTCAGCTTTATTGCTTTGCCGTCATCCTCATGCGGACCTATATATTTTGAAACAAGGTCAAGCTGAGTGACGGGAACATACAGCACATCGCTTTTTGCGTATTTTATTTTAATGTAATCTTTAACTATTTTTCCGTTCTGGAGCTGGGTAACACCCTCAAAAACACCGATACCGTGTACGGAATGGACAATGTAATCACCCTTGTGAAGCTCGTCAAGAGAATGGATGGTGTCCTTTGCCTTATAATTTTTGTTACGTCTTTTTACGGTCGAGGTGTAAACACGGGAATATGTGAAAACATAGAGCTTTTGAGAAGGGTAAGCAAAGCCCGAAGAAAGCGAGCCGGGGAGCACAGTTACGGTGCCTTTCGGAAATTCATTCGGAATAACAGGGAAATAAACGGCAGGTATTCCGTCATCGGTAAGATTTTCCGCAAGCACTTTTGCACTTTTGTCCGTACCTGCAAATACCGTTACGGTTGCGTCTTTTGAAAGAATCGGCGCAATATCCTCTTTCAGCACATCTAATTTTCCGTTCCAAACAGGGAGCGTTGCGCCCGAAAAGGTTGTAAGATTTTTAATCGGCACATCAAAACTGCCCCTTGCAAAGTTGTCAAGGAATGCGGTCGGGTATTTTTCATAGATACCAAAAAGCTCGGCAGATGTTAATGAAAATTTGTCAAGACCCTTGCAAAGTATTCCGTCTTCAAAGCAGGATTTAATATCTTCGTTTAAAAGCTTGCCGTATGAGGTGAGCCTTTCTTTTACAGCGCCTGTTTCGGACACAAAAACCACGTCCGAAGAGCCGAGATAATCAAAAATCGTGGCAGGGGAGTAAACAAGCGGCAAATATCTGTCGGGCGAGCTTACGGAAAGTCCGTTTCTAAGCCTTTCGATATCGGTTTCAATGCTTTTCTTTATTGCTTCTGCTTTTTTCCCTCTTTGTGCTGAGGAAAGCTTTGCAAGTTTTTCGGAAAGCTCTTCGGGGTCTGCAATAATCTCCTTTGACGGGGCAATTATAATTTCGTCAATGCTGACAGTGCGGCGCTGAGTTTCAATGTCAAACTGACACATTGTGTCAACGGTGTCGCCCCAAAGCTCAATTCGTACAGGGCTCTCACTGTCGGGCGAGAAAAAGTCAACAATTCCCCCTCGTGAAGAATACTGACCGACACCCTCAACAGCGTCAACTCTTGTGTAGCCTGCATTTTCAAGAGCTGAAAGAATATTCGGGAGCGAAATGTCTTCACCCTTTTTAATAACAACCGATTTTTGCAGTAACTCGCAGGGCGGAATTGTAAAGCTTGCGGCGGCCTCAACCGACGCTACAACTATCTGAAAATTGCCGTCAAGCATAGCACGTAGTGTTTTTATACGCTTTTGCTCGTATTCGTGGGACTGTGCGTCCTGACCGTAAAATGAAAGACTTCTGGCTACGTATTGCAAGACTGAAACCCCGAAGGGTCTTATATCGTCGCATAGCTTTGCGGCGGAGGACTCGTCAGGGACAATTACGAGAGCCTTTTTTTGCAGACTCTCGGTGAGTGATGAAATTATCTGTGCTTTTTGCACGGGAAGAAGCCCTAAAATTCCCTGCGGAAGAAAGCCTTTTTGAAAGCATCTTACAACCGCAGAGTATTCAGAGGACTTTTCACTTAAAACTTTAAATCCGGACATATTTTTCTCCGTTAACTGTTAAAAAGGTTCATAGCCTCGTCTGTTTTGCCGTTTATTATAAGCTCCACGGTGTCACAGGCATTTTTAAGTACGGGTTCAAGAGTTTCGAGTTCTTTTTTTGAAAATTCCGAAAGCACCCAGTCTGCCAAATTGTAATCGGGGTGGGGCTTTTTACCTACGCCGATTTTGATACGTGGGAATTTGTCGCTGTTCAGGTGATAAATAATATTCTTTACACCGTTTTGACCGCCGTCACTGCCCTTTCGCCTGATGCGCATTCTGCCGACATCTAAATTTGTATCGTCACAGATTATCAGTATTTTTTCGGGCGGAATTTTGTAAAATGCGGCGCAGTCTCTGATTGCCTCTCCGCTGTTGTTCATATAGGTCTGCGGTTTCATTACAATACAGCGGTGTCCCGCTATAACGGTGTCGCATATTAAAGATTTGAATTTTAATCTGTCAACACTGAAATTGTGCTTTGAAGATAACATATCAACGCACAAAAACCCCGAATTATGCCGTGTATAGGTGTATTTCCTTTCCGGGTTTCCAAGCCCAGCCACGATAAATTCAGGTGTGCCGACAGGTTCAGTAGGAGTTTTTCTGAATCTGTTGAACATATTTTTATTGCCTTTCAATTTATTTCTTATTATTTCTTAATTATTTTTTAACCTTCCAGCCGATTTTGTTAACCTGTCTTGCCCTTGCAATGCCGAGCGAATCCTCGGGAACATCTTCGGTAATGGTTGAGCCTGCCGCAGTGTAAGCGCCGTTACCCACAGTTACGGGAGCAACAAGGTTTGTGTTACAGCCTATAAATACATCGTCGCCTATGGTAGTGCGGTATTTTGCTTTGCCCGAATAGTTAACCGTAACAGTGCCGCAGCCGAAGTTTACACGCTTGCCGACATCTGAGTCGCCGACATACGTTAAGTGCGAAACCTTTGTTCCCGTGTCAATATTCGAGTTCTTCACCTCAACAAAATTGCCGAGATGAACGCTGTCGCCGATAACGGAATTGGGACGAATATGAACAAACGGGCCGATGTTTGCTCCGCTTTTTACAATACACTGTTCACATTGAGTTTGATTAAGCTTAACATTATCTCCGATAACCGAGTCCTCAATAACGCTGTTCGGGCCGATTACGCAGTTTTTGCCGATAACGGTGTTGCCTTTAATTATTGTGCCGGGTAAAATGCAGGTATCTGTTCCGATTTGAATACCCTTTTCGATAACCACACCGTCTGAATACGGAATTTCAACGCCTGCCGAAAGGTGGTACTGTATAGTCTGCATTTTTGCGTATTCATTAAGCTCCATGAGCTGAAAGCGGTCGTTAGCACCGAGGATTATATCGGAATTAGGTGCAAAAAATGTATCTGCCTGAAGTCCTTGTTTGATTATATCGGAAACGGCGTCAACAAGATTAAAGTGACCGTTTGCGCGGGGAACGAGATTTTTTATTGCGGATAGCAGAACGCCCGCCTTAAACCAATAAGTGCCTGACGAGATTTCGGTAATTTTCTTTGTACTGCTGTCTGCGTCTGCCTCTTCAATAATTCCCGAAAAATGTTCGTTTGCATCTCTTACAATTCTTCCGTACCCGAAA
Organism: Ruminococcaceae bacterium UBA3329; assembly: GCA_002361875.1. Taxonomy (GTDB): domain Bacteria; phylum Bacillota; class Clostridia; order Oscillospirales; family Acutalibacteraceae; genus Fimenecus. Next base: position 12,941 of record DERX01000062.1, on the reverse strand, counting down.
GGCTTTGTAACAGTTGCAGTGATTACGGTTGCATCGTTTTCCATAGCGGTATGCAGACCGTATGCGGAATTTATGGTTGAAGCGTCAATAAACGGCGTATCTCCGTTTAAAATAAGCACATTGCCCTTTTCGGTATTTTGAATTGCACTTTCAGCCTGCAAAACGGCGTGCGCAGTTCCGAGCGGTGCAGATTGCTCGTAAAATTCAATATCAGCGTCAGGAAATTCTTTTTTTATAAGCGAGCGAATTTGTGTATCGCCTGAGGGTACAATAACGGCAATTCTTTCAATTCCTGCAAGGAGTGCCGCTTCGGTAACGCTCCGAATCATAGGCTGTCCGAGAACCCTTGCAAGAACGGGTGACAGAGCAGATTTTAAAAGCGTACTGCTTCCGCCTGCCATAATTACGGCAATATCGTTTTTGTTCATAAATACCCCTCCGAATTTAATTTATATAGAATTATATTAACACAAATCTGTAAGTATTTCAATAGCCCGTTTTATTGACAACAAAGTGTGTCGGTGATATTATTATATGTAGTATTTTTAAGTTTAAAGAAGGTGCGCTATGCTTTCTGTAATTATTCCTGCATACAATGAGGAGCAAAATATTTCTCTTGCCGCCAAAACGCTGTCGGAGCTTTTAAAAAATGAAAAAATTCCCTATGAAATCATATTTGTGGACGACGGCTCAAGGGATAAAACTTACCTCGAAATTTGCAAGGCATCACAAGCGGACGAAAATGTAAAGGGAGTTTCGTTCAGCAGAAATTTCGGTAAGGAGTCTGCAATTTTTGCAGGACTTGAGGAAGCAGACGGCGACTGCGCCGTTGTATTCGACTGTGATTTACAGTTTCCGCCCGTGAAAATTGTTGAAATGTACAGACTTTGGGAAAAGGGCTTCGAGGTTGTTGAGGGCATTAAGAGCGACCGTGGCGGCGGCTCTGCGATGTATAATATGTTCGCAAAGAGCTTTTACAAAATTATCAGCCGTTTTGTCGGGGTGGATATGCAGTCAACCTCCGACTTTAAGCTTGTTGACAGAAAGGTTATTGACGCTCTTATTTCTCTCCCGGAAAGGAACACTTTTTTCAGGGCGCTTTCGTTTTGGTCAGGCTTTAATTCAACGCAGATTGAGTTTAAGGTAGAAAAAAGAGCAAACGGAAGGTCAAAATGGAATTTAACAAAGCTTACAAAATATGCCGTTTCAAATATAACATCCTTTACAACGGCACCCTTGCAGGCTGTAACGGTAATCGGGGCAATTCTTCTTTGCTTTATGGCAATTTTGGCGGTGCAAACGCTTGTGCGTTACCTTTGCGGCTCTTCAGCTGAAGGCTTTACAACGGTAATCCTTCTTCTGCTTTTAATCGGCGGTTCGCTGATGATGGCACTGGGTGTTATCGGCTATTACATTGCGAGAATTTACGAAGAGGTAAAGGGCAGACCGCGTTATATAGTGTCAAAGCGTATAGGAAAATCGGATAAAAAGTGACAGTGAATAGAATTTTGTAGGGACAGCCGACCTCGGCTGTCCGTTTATTTTTCCCCTCATCAGTCACTTCGTGACAGCATTTCCTCAGAAATATAGTCGTACTGCGAACTTACATTCGCATTACTCCTTATTTCTTCACTTCATTTTGCTCGTGCGTTTCGTCAACAGGACGGCACTCGCAACTTCGCCCCCAAGGGGGAAGCCTTTTTTGCTGTCTGTAACTCTTGATTTTATAGGACCGCAGTAGTATAATATAATAATTATAATCGGAAAATATCAGTATTTTTTGTGAAAAGGAGTGGGAGTATGAGCCGTAAAAAATGGACTTTAGCGCATATTGATAAGGACACGGCGGCGGATATTGCCGAGACGCACAGCCTTGACCCGTTTACAGCTCTCATTCTTACCTCACGGGGAATTACCGAATATGAGGATGTTGAGGAGTTTTTCGATTCGGATTTTGCCTTTTGCGACCCGTACCTTATACGTGATATGGACAAGGCGGTGGAAAGAATACAGAAAGCAATAGACGGATTTGAGAAAATATGCGTTTACGGCGATTATGACGCTGACGGAGTAACCTCTACCGCGCTTATGTACTCCTATTTGCGGTCTGTCGGCGCTGATGTAACATATTACATTCCCGACAGAATAACCGAAGGCTACGGAATGAACACGGACGCTGTCAAAAAAATTGCAGACAGCGGAGTAAAGCTTATTGTTACCGTTGATAACGGCATTTCCTCGGCGGAAGAGGTGGATTTTGCCAAAACACTCGGTGTAGATGTTGTTATAACCGACCACCACAAGCCGTCTGAAACGCTTCCGAATGCGGCGGCGGTTGTTGATCCTCACCGTGAGGATGACAATTTGGATTTTCGGGATTGGGCAGGCGTAGGCGTTGCCTTTAAAGTGGTGTCGGCATTAAATGACGGCGACTGTATGGATATTCTTTCAAGATATGCAGATATTATTGCTGTCGGCACAATTGCCGATGTCGTTGACCTTACAGACGAAAACCGTGCGATTGTAAGGTATGGTGTTGCTAAAATCAATTCTGACCCCTGCTTCGGAATAGATGCATTAAAGCGGATTTCAGGCGTTGGGGATAAATATATAAGCTCAGTGGGAGCTACTTATTCCTTAGCTCCGAGAATAAATGCCGCAGGCAGAATGGCGTCTGCCGAAATTGCACTCAAATTGTTACTCAGCGAAGATGAAGATTCGGCGTTTTCTCTTGCAAAAGAGGTTGACGAATGTAACAGGGAGCGGCATACCGTTGAAAACGAAATTACGAAAGCGGCAATAGAGCACATTGAAACTGACGAAAAGTTAAAGTATGCAAGGGTTATCGTTATTTGCGGCGAGGGGTGGCACCACGGTGTTATAGGTATTGTGGCGGCACGGATTACAGAAAAATACGGCAGACCGACAATAGTAATCACCTTTGACGGCGATGAGGGTACAGGCTCTGCAAGAAGCATTGACGGCTTTTCAATTTATGATGCAATTAAATCCTGCGGTGACTTGCTCACACATTTCGGCGGTCATACAATGGCGGCGGGACTCGGCATTAAAAAAGAGAATATAAACGAGTTTTTCAGCAGAATCAATGAATATGCGAAGAGTATTCCGTCAGTAGTTCCCGAGCTTTTAATTAACTGCAAGTTAAATCCTGCTTATATAAACAATGATTTACTTTCATCTTTGTCGACACTGGAACCGTACGGGGCGGGTAACAGCCAGCCCGTATTCGGAATTTACGGAGTTACTCTTTCCGATATTAAACCTGTCGGCGAAGGCAAGCATTTAAGACTTACCTTCTTTAAGGGCGGAGCGCCGCTTACTGCTATGAAATTTTCAACTACGGCAGATGATTTTCCCTACCGTAAGGGCGATGTGCTCGATTTAGCTGTAAGAATTGACAAAAATGAATACAGAGGCGAAACAAAGCCGTCTGTTTTAATAAAGGATATTCGTTTTTCGGGAACGGATGAGGATAAGCTTTTCGGCTCGCTTTCGCTTTATGAAAAATTTAAGCGGGGCGAGGATTTATCCCCTAAAGAGGCAAAATTTATTACACCGTCAAGGGAGTTCCTTTTGGCTGTATACAGCTTTATAAAAAAGCAAGGCGAATGGAGCTTTGATACTGAAACACTGGTAAAACGCACAGGTTGCCCGATACATAATTACTGTATTATGCAAACCTCTCTTGATGTTCTTTGCGAATTGGAGCTTCTCGAAATATCGGACGGAAAAATAATATTTGACGGCAATAACAAAAAAGCAGAGCTTGAAAGCTCTCAGATACTTAACAGATTAAATTCATTTAAAGACGGAGGTGACGGAAATGAGTGAAATCAAAACTGATAAAACCCCTGTAGAGGATGTAGATGTTGACGCTCTTTATGCGAAGCTTTTGGAAAAGATAAAAAAAGTACATCAAAGCGAAAACGAAATAAATATAATCAATAAGGCGTTTGAGGTTGCAAAGAAACAGCACGGCGGTCAAAAACGCCGTTCGGGCGAGCCGTACATTATTCACCCCATTGCCGTTGCCGACATTCTTGTCGATTTCGGTATGGATTATCAGTCGATTGTTGCGGCTCTTCTTCACGATGTTGTTGAAGATACCGATTATACGCTTGATGAGCTGAAATCCGAGTTCGGCGGTGAAATTGCCGTGCTTGTTGACGGCGTTACAAAGCTTGGTCATTTGCAGTATTCCGAAAGGGATTCAAGAGAAGAAATGCAGGCTGAAAACATCAGCAAAATGCTCCTCGCAATGAGTAAGGACATTCGTGTTATTGTTATTAAGCTTGCCGACCGACTTCACAATATGCGTACACTCGAATATGTTGCACCGCAAAAGCAAAGGGACAAGGCGCTTGAAACCCTGGAAATTTTTGCGCCCATAAGCCACAGGCTCGGCATCCGTTCCTTTAAAGAGGAGCTTGAAGACAGAGCCATACGCTTTCTTGACCCAGTGGCTTACGCAGGCATTGAAGAACAGCTTCACAGCTTTAATGCGTCGGGTAACGAATTTCTTAACAGCATTAAAAAACGGATTCTGGAGCGTGTCAGGGAAACTGTTCCGAATGCCGCAATCAGCGGACGAATTAAAAGCGTTCACGGCATATACCGCAAAATGTATATGCAGAATAAGCAGTTCAGCGAGATTTACGATATTTACGCAGTTCGAATTATTGTTGATACAATAGGCGACTGCTACAATTGCCTCGGTATAATTCACGATATGTTCAGTCCTCTTCCGGGGCGTTTTAAGGATTACATTTCAACGCCGAAGCCCAACCGTTACCAGTCGCTTCACACAACTGTTGTCGGCAAGGACGCTATTCCCTTTGAGGTACAAATTCGTACTTGGGATATGCACCGTACAGCTGAATTCGGTATTGCGGCGCACTGGAAATATAAAATCGGAATGACTAACGGCAAAGGTCAAAGCTTTAACGACGGACTTAACTGGATTAAAGAAATGCTTGAGGTTCAGGAGGAGTCAGGCGATGCAAGGGAAATAGTATCTTCAATTAAAACTGATTTAGTTCCCGAAGAGGTGTTCGTGTTTACCCCCAAGGGCGATGTTATCAATGTTCCTCAGGGGTCAACCATTATTGACTTTGCCTATGCTATTCACACGGCGGTCGGACATAAAATGATGGGAGCAAAGGTTGACGGGCGAATAGTCCCGCTTGATTATGTTGTCAAGACGGGCGAAATTGTTGAAATTCTCACCTCTTCTCAACCCGGTAAGGGTCCGAGCAGGGATTGGCTTAATATTGCAAAATCAAGCAAGGCAAAAAGCCGAATTCGCTCATGGTTTAAAAACGAAAAGCGTGACGAAAATATTGCCGAGGGCAAGGCGGAGATTGAACGTGAGTTCAGACGCAATTACATTCGCCTTACAGAAGAAGAATACGAAGCATTCGTCAAAAAGCTTGCAGCACGCCAGCACCTTGATTCAGTGGACGATTTTTATGCGGCAATCGGTTACGGCGGGCTTTCCGTTTCAAAGCAGATGCCGTATATTAAGGATGAATATCACAAAAATTACGATAAAAGCCATACGGAAGAAATATCCGCCAAACAGCCTGTTAAAAGAAAATCCAAGGACGGAATTATTGTTGACGGAATTGACAACTGTCTTATTAAATTTTCACGCTGCTGTAATCCTCTCCCCGGGGATAAGGTCATCGGATTTATTACAAGGGGTCACGGTGTTTCCGTTCACAAGGCGGATTGTGCAAATGTGCCTGCGGATATAAAAAACTGTGCAGAGCCTGAACGCTGGGTAAAGGTGCATTGGGACACGGCAACGACTGACAAATACAGTGCTACAATCACCGTTACCTGCCTTAAAAGAATAGGGCTTATTGCCGATGTCAGCCAGCAAATATCAAATATGAAGGTTAACATTGCAGGGCTTGCAACACATGACACAAAGGACGGCAGATGTATTATTGAAGTAACCGTTCAGGTTGAGGGTATTGAGCACCTTAAAAGCATCGTAGCAAAAATTGAGAAAGTACAGGGCGTAATAAACGTCGAGCGTTAAATTATGAAAGCAGTAGTACAAAGAGTAAAAAATGCAGGAGTCACCGTGGACGGCAAGGAAATCAGCCGTATAGGCAAAGGGTATATGATTCTTTTGGGCGTTATGGACGACGACAAAGAGGACGATATTGATATTCTCGCGAAGAAAATTTCGTCGCTTCGTGTTTTTGAGGACGAAAACGGCAAAATGAATCTTGACATAAAAGAGATAGACGGAGAAATTCTCGCAATTTCTCAGTTTACCCTTTGCGCTGATGTGAAAAAAGGAAACAGACCCTCATTTATCCGTTCAAAGGAACCCGAAAAAGCAAATGAGTATTATGAAGAGTTTTGCAAAAAGCTTTTAAAATACGGTGTAAAATGTGTTAAAAAAGGCGTGTTCGGTGCAGATATGAAGGTGGATTTGGTAAATGACGGGCCTGTAACAATAGTTTATGACACTGAAATTTGGGTGAAAAGATGCTGAATGTAACAAAATTCACAATTGGAGAAATTGAAACGAATACTTATGTGCTGGAGTCGGGCGGCGTTTTTGCCGTTGTTGACCCTGCCGAGGAAAATGCTGAACTTTTGAATTTCCTTAAGGGCAAAAATGTAGAATATGTTTTATTAACTCACGGTCATTTTGACCATATTTCGGGAGTGAATTCGGTTGTCCGTGAAACGGGCGCAAAGGTTTGCGTTCATTCTCTTGACGGCGAAATGCTCCTTGACGGGAATAAAAGTCTTTACAATTCGCATTTCGGCGGTATTCAGGCACCGATTAAAGCCGATATACTGTTAAATGACGGAGATGAATTGAATTTCGGCGAAATGAATGTGCGTGTAATGCACACGCAGGGGCACACTAACGGAAGTGTATGTTATATTTTAGAAAATGAGCGAATAATTTTTTCAGGGGATACACTGTTCCGCCTTTCAGCAGGAAGAACGGATTTAGCAGGTATAAACCCCGTTCTTGCAGGTCGAAATGAGCTTGCATCACTTAAAAAGCTTTCCAATCTTTCGGGCGATTACATGGTGTATCCGGGTCACGGTGAAGAAACAACATTACAGTTTGAGCGTGAACACAACAGGTATATAAGATATTGATAAAAACACCAAGAAAGGGGCGGAAACAGAATGCGTATTACGGTTGTAAATCATAAATACCATTATGAAATGGAAAAGCTTGTCCGCCTTTTTCTCCCCAATGAAAAAATTGAGGTTACAAAGGAAATTTCAGACGGTGATGGGCTTTATACCGAGGTAGGTGACGAAATAACGGTCGCCTTTAAAGCAGGAAATTTTGAAAAACATCTTACAGCACCCTTGTGTGATGACAACGAGATGCAAATGGGCAGAATGGTGTATTCGATTTTCGGCGAATATACCGGCATTTATCCCAAATGGGGCGTGCTTACGGGCGTAAGACCCTCAAAGCTCTTAATTGCAACCGAAAAACGCTTGGGCAGAGAAAAAACAGAACAGTATTTTTATAATGACCTTTTGGTTACAAAGGAAAAATACGCTTTGGCACGGCGTGTTGCCGACTGTGAGGAAAAAATAATTTCTCTTTCAAAAGAAAAATCATTCAGTCTTTACATTTCAATTCCATTTTGCCCCACACGGTGCAGCTACTGTTCTTTTGTGTCACATTCGGTTCAGACGGAAAAAGCAAAAGCGCTTGTGCCCGAATATTGCAATTTGCTTTTAAAGGAACTCAAAGAAACCGGCAAAATTGCGAATAGTTTAGGATTACAGCTTGAAAGCGTTTATGTAGGCGGCGGTACTCCCACAACTCTTTCGGCAAAACAGCTTTCGGAATTACTTAAATCGGTTACCGAGAATTTCAATTTATCCTCTTGCCGTGAATTTACCGTTGAAGCGGGCAGACCCGACACTGTGACGGAAGAAAAATTAAGGGTGCTTAAAAACAGCCCCGTTACAAGAATCAGCATAAACCCGCAGACCTTTTCCGATGAGGTGCTTAAAAACATCGGCAGGTGTCACAGTGCAGAGGAAACGGTAACTGCATTTAATCTTGCTCGCAAAATCGGATTTGACTGCATAAATATGGACTTAATTGCAGGCCTTCCCGGTGACACGGCGGACGGATTTAAGTATTCCCTTGACAAAGCCTTTTCCCTTGACCCTGAAAATATTACAGTGCACACATTGGCGCTTAAACGCTCGTCAAACCTCGGCACACAGGATATGCGTGTTACGGCTGAAAATGCAAAAAAAGTCGATGAAATGTTAAAATATACTTATGATAAGCTAAACGGAAAATATGCTCCGTATTATATGTACCGCCAGTCAAAATCGGCAGGCAGTCTTGAAAACACAGGCTGGTGCAAGAAAGATACGGAATGTCTTTATAACATTTTTATGATGGAAGAATGTCACACAATCCTTTCGGCAGGTGCAGGGGCGGTAACAAAGCTGAAGGCACAGTCCGGGGATTATATTGAGCGTATTTTTAATTTTAAATATCCGTTTGAATATATTTCGGATTTTGACGAGCTTATAAAGCGAAAGGAAAGAATAACGGAGTTTTACAATACATACTTTTAAAAGTGGAGAGTAGATATGGCAAAGCTTACCAACGAAATAGAATATATAAACGAAACGGCAAAAGAAAATCCGCTGGAATTGATTGAAAAGTGCGAGCAACGGTACAGTAACATTATTGCGTCTGTGTCAAAGACAATATGCGGCAAGGGCGAAAGACAGGTTGTAATGCTTGCAGGGCCGTCCTCTTCGGGCAAAACTACCACCGCACGGAAAATTTGCGAGGAATGTAAGAAAAACGGCGTGCATACATTTGTTTTGAGCCTTGACGATTTTTACCTTAATCGTGACGACATTCCTCTTCTTTCCGACGGTACAAGAGATTTTGAAACGGTTTATGCTCTTGATTTGGATTATTTTACCGAAATCGTAAATGCTCTTTTACGGGGCGAAGCCGTTAAAACGCCGATTTTTGATTTCGTAACGGGTACACGAAAACAAAACGAATATAACGAAATAACATTAGGCTCAAAGGATGTTGTCATTATTGAGGGGCTTCACGCGTTAAACCCGATTATTACCGACAAAATCAGCGGCAATCTTTTTAAAATATATATCAGCGTTTCATCAAGAATTTACAATCAAAAGGGTAAAATAATTCTTAATAAAAGAAATCTGCGATTTGTAAGGCGCTTGGTGCGTGATTATAAATTCAGAGGAAGCAGTGCGGATTACACCTATACACTCTGGAAAAATGTTACCTACGGCGAGGATAAATATTTATTCCCGTACAGAGATAATGCAGATATTAAAATAAATACGGTGCATCTTTACGAGCCCTGCGTTTTAAAGAAGCAGGCATTGGAGATTCTTCAAAGCGAAATTTCCGACGATTTTGCATACGATGTTCAACGGCTTCGTGATGCACTTAATAAATTTGAAGATATTGACGAAATGTATGTCCCGAAGGATTCCCTTCTTCGTGAATTTTTAGGCTGAGAGGTGAAAGGAATGGCAAATAAACAAAGAAAAAGTCAGTCGCTCCTTAACGGTGCGCTTGTGCTTAGTCTTTCGACCATAATTGTTAAGATTATAGGTGTTATTTACAAAATACCGCTGACCAATATGATTGGCACTATCGGCAGAGGATATTTCGATTCGGCTTACAGCCTTTATGTTCCGATTTACACCATTTCAATGGCGGGACTTCCCGTTGCTGTTTCAAAAATGGTGTCAGAGGAAATGGCACTTGGGCATTACCGTGATGTAAAGCTTATACACAAAATTTCAAAAAGACTGTTTTTAATTATGGGCATTGTGGGTACGCTTTTAATTTTACTTTTAACATATCCTTATGCTCTTTCAGTTAAAACAACTGCGGTAATACCCTCTCTTATAATAATAGGGCCGTCAATTCTTTTCTGCTGTATAATGTCCATTTACCGAGGATATTACAACGGACTTCGCAATATGACTCCGACTGCGGTGTCGCAGGTGCTTGAGGCGCTCGGAAAACTTGTTTTCGGTATTATATGTGCAAAAGCTGTTATCAGCTACGGCTACTCAAGGTTTAATGCAGGTCTTTCCGTGTTCGGTGAGGTTGTCACTACTGAAACCGAGGCTCTCAGCCGAATTTATCCTTATGCGGCGGCAGGTGCTACTGCGGGTGTTACTCTCGGCACGGTTGTAGGTATGATTTTCCTTGTCATTTTGGGTAAAATCAAGGGCGACGGAATTACAAAGGCGGAGCTTGCGACGGCACCCAGACCTGTAAAATCATCTGCAATTTCGGGCAGACTTGTAAGCTTTTCAATTCCCGTTATTTTAAGTTCACTTGTTTTCGGTATAACAAATATTATTGACTCTGTTACAATTCAGAACAGACTTGCCCATGTTGTGGCGGAAAATTTATCATTTATGCGTCAGCTTTACAGCACGGAACTTGCGGGCGTTTTGGATGCAGATGTAAAAGGCTTTCTTTACGGGGCTTATTCACTGTCGGTTGACTTTAAAAATCTTATCCCCTCAATAACACTGACGCTGGGCGTCAGCGCGATTCCTGCTATTTCTGCGGCGTGGGCAATGAGAGACAAAAGGCAAATAAGAACATCAGTTGAATCTGTTTTGCGTGTTACAATGCTTGTAGCAATGCCCTGCGGAATCGGTATGGCGGTTCTCGCACAGCCGATTCTTGCAATTTTTTACGGCAGCGGTACGGCGGCGTCCTCAATTTCAATAGCCGCACCTGTAATGTCGGCCTACGGCGCAACAATATTCCTGATTGCTCTTTCACAGCCAATGACCAATATGCTGCAGGCGATAGGAAAAACAAAAATACCGCTTATTTCTCTTTCAATCGGCGCAATTGTCAAGGTGATTGCTAATTTCATTCTTGTTGCTATTCCGAAAATCAATGTCAACGGCGCAGTGCTGGGTACAATAATTTGCTATATAATTATAGACTCAATTAATCTTTTCGCACTGCTTAAATTTACAAGAATACGCATAAATTTTGTATCTGTTTTCGTAAAGCCTGCTTTTTGCGGAATCCTTTGCGGACTGGGCGCATATACCTCGTTTGCTGTCTGCAACAGGTTTATTCCCGAATTTTCACTTGCGGGTCATTCAATTAAAGCAATACTTTGTTTAGGTCTTGCAATTGCTGTGGGCGGAGTTGTCTATGTAATTTCGATGCTTTTCGTCAAAGGAATAGCGAAAGATGATGTAATTATGCTCCCAAAAGGAGAAAAAATAGCAAAAGTGCTTGCAAAATATGGATTTATAGGGTAATATATATACATAACTTTTAGAGGTGCGTAAATGGTAGACGGTTTTGTTTTTAAGGATAGGTACAGTTTTGACGATTTAGTTTACATTACGCATCTTCTCCGTTCTCCGGGCGGTTGCCCGTGGGACAGGGAGCAGACTCACGAAAGTATTCGCCGTGATTTCATTGAGGAAACCTATGAGGTTATTGAGGCGATAAACAAACAAAGTCCAGAAATGCTCTGTGAAGAGCTTGGCGATGTTCTTTTGCAGGTAACGCTTCACAGCGAAATGGAAACTGAAAAAGGCGTGTTTAATATTGATGATGTTTGCGACGGAATTTGCAAAAAGCTTATTGAGCGCCATCCTCATGTTTTCGGCGATGTTACGGTAAGCTCCACCGGTGAGGTGCTCACTAACTGGGATGCTATAAAGAAAAATTCCAAGCACCAAAAAACGCAGACTGATTCAATGCTTGCAATTCCCCGTGAGTTTCCCGCGCTTATGCGTGCGGACAAGGTTCAGAAAAAGGCACGCAAAGTAGGCTTTGACTGGGACAGTGCAGACGGCGCTTATGATAAGGTTGCGGAAGAGCTTTCAGAGCTTAAAGCGGCTGTAAACAGCGGCGAGCAAAAGGATATTGAAGAAGAATTCGGCGATTTACTTTTCTCGGTTGTCAATGTTTCCCGTTTTATCGGCTGTGACAGCGAAGAGTGTTTAACCAAAGCGACGGACAAGTTTATTGAACGGTTTTCTGTTGTTGAAAAGCTTGCCGCAGAGCGAAATATTGATATGAAGAATACCGATATAAGCGAATTGGACAAGCTTTGGGAAATAGCGAAGGCTTCAAAAAAGGAGTAATCCTTTAGGAGATAAATTAAGAAAATTTATTGGAGGAAATCACAATGAATAAGACAGAACTCGTAGCAGCAGTTGCTGCAAAAGCAGAAATTTCAAAGAAAGACGCTGACAAGGCAGTAGCAGCAGTTATCGATGCAGTTACAGATGCTCTTAAGGCAGGCGACAAGATTCAGCTTATCGGTTTCGGTACATTTGAAGTTAGAGAGCGTGCAGCAAAAGAGGCTCGCAACCCCAGAACAGGCGAGACAATCAAAGTTCCCGCAACAAAGGTTCCTGCATTCAAAGCAGGCGCAGCTCTTAAAGCAGCAGTTAAATAATTTACTTTTAAGAGTTCGGGGGGCTTTTCAGCTCCCCGTTTCTTTTTATAGGAAAGGACGGCACAGGAAAACACCGTGCCGTAAGAAAATATGAGATTAGATAAATTTTTAAAGGTTTCAAGGATTATAAAGCGGCGCACCGTTGCGAATGAGGTTTGCGACGCAGGGCATGTTACCGCAAACGGAAAGACCGTTAAAGCGTCCTACGATGTAAAAAACGGCGATATTCTCGAAATCCGTTTCGGTGAGAAAATCAGCCGTTACCGCGTGTTAAATGTCACTGAATATGCGACAAAACAAACGGCTTCGGAAATGTACGAGGAAATAAAATAATTATATTTTTATACGAAAAAAGGCAGAGGAATGTATATCGCAAACCTCTGCCTTTGAATTGTCTCTTCAGCAAAGAGTAAACCCCCGGTTCTACCGGGGGAAATA
>DERX01000101.1 GCA_002361875.1 Ruminococcaceae bacterium UBA3329 | reverse complement strand
GAAGTGCAACCTTCGAAAGCATAACTGGCAATGGTTTTTGTTCCGCTTTTTATTGCATATTTACCGTTGATATTCTTCTTGGCTTCTATTAAATGTTTTCCTATATAGAGAACACCGTTTTTCCAGTTTGACTCTGTATTATAATAGGCTGTTTTATAAAAAGCGTTACTGCCTATACTTGTTACACTGTCAGGAATTGATATACTTGTCAAAGATGCGCAATCGCGGAAAGCAAAACTGCCGATGCTTTTTACACTATTGGGAATTACTATACTCTTAAGCGAAGTGCAACCTTCAAAAGCACCATAGTCAATACTTGTAACAGTGTACCCTTTTATTTTAGAAGGAATTGTTACAGCAGCTTTTTTGCCGGTATAACCCAAAATTGCAACTGAATTTGCGCCTGTTTGATAGTATTCCCATTCGCCGTAGGTTTCATATTCCATGGCATCAGCAAAAGCCGTTATTCCCGTCATTGGTATAACGGAAAGTACCATAATCACCGCAAGTAACAGTGATAAAAATTTCTTTGTTTTCATCTTATTACATATCTCCTTATACAATTTTATTATAATTCCGAAATAGAATTATTGTATTGATTATAATTCTGTTACAGAATTATGTCAAGACTTTTAGAGAATATAATTCTAAATAAGAATTATATTTCGGAGTTGAGAGAATGAAAATCCGCAAAAAAGAATACAGCAACAGTAATTTAATAGGCAGAAATGTTGAAGCACTTCGCAAACAGCAGGGAATTAAGCAAAAAGATTTTATTTCAAAAATGCAATTATATGGGTTAGACATTAATCCAACCAGTTATTCCAAGCTTGAGGGACAGGTTCGCCTTGCAAACGACAAGGAAATTTATGTGATTTCAAAAATTCTCGGTGTGAAAATCGAAGAATTGTTTAACGGTGCTGACATTTTCTATAATCAAAAATAAACCTTAATTTTATCGGCAAATTCTCTTGAAATACCGTTTTAAATTGTATATAATTACTCAATAAACGACAAAATCATTCTATTTAAAGAAGGACATTATATGGAAAAAATTCTTGTTCTCGATTTCGGCGGTCAGTACAATCAGCTTATCGCCCGCAGAGTCAGAGATAACAATGTTTACGCTGAAATTCTCCCCTATACAACACCGATTGAGAAGATAAAATCCGGGGATTACAAAGGCATAATCTTTACGGGCGGGCCGAACAGCGTTTATGACGAAAGCTCACCGCACTACACAGGTGAAATACTCAATCTCGGTATTCCCGTTTTGGGCATTTGCTACGGCTGTCAGCTTATTGCGTGGATGCGGGGCGGAAAAGTTTCAACTGCGCCCGTTTCGGAATACGGCAAAATTGAAGTTACAATTAAAGACAGTTTGCTTTTTAAGGGTATTCCCGAAAAAAGCACTGTTTGGATGAGCCATACGGACTACATTTCAGAAGCGCCGAAAGGCTTTAATATTATCGGCATGACCGACGACTGCCCGTGTGCTGTAATGGAAAATACGGCTGAAAATATATATGCCGTGCAGTTTCACCCCGAGGTTACGCACAGTGAATACGGGCTTAAAATGCTCCACAATTTCCTTTACCTCGTCTGCAAATGCTCGGGCGACTGGGTAATGGACAACTTTATTGAAAAAACTGTTGAGGAGCTTCGCAAAAAAATCGGGGATAAAAAGGTTATACTCGGTCTTTCGGGCGGTGTTGATTCATCTGTTGCGGCAGGACTTTTGTCTCGTGCAGTAGGCAAACAGCTTACATGCGTTTTCGTTGACCAGGGACTTATGCGCAAGGACGAGGGTGATTTTGTTGAAAAGACATTCACCTCGCTTTTTGATATGAATTTTGTAAGAGTAAACTGCCAGGAGCATTTTTTGAATGCGCTCAAGGGCGTTACAGACCCTGAAGAAAAACGAAAGATTATCGGCACTGAATTTTATAAAGTCTTTTGGGAAGAAATCAGAAAGCAGTCTGGAAAAGGCTTTTTTGCGCAGGGTACAATTTACCCCGACTGCATTGAATCGGGCAAGGGCGATGCAGACAAAATAAAAACGCATCACAATAAAGTAAAATTGCCCGAAGATATTGAATTTCTCGATGTTATTGAACCGCTCGCAAGTCTTTTCAAGGATGAAGTCAGAAGAGTTGGTGAGAAGCTCGGCATCCCGAAAGAGCTTGTTTGGCGTCAGCCGTTCCCCGGTCCGGGACTCGGCGTTCGCATCATAGGAGAAATCACTGCCGAAAAAGTATCTCTTTTACAGCAGGCAGATGCAATTTTCCGTGAGGAAATGTCAAAGACGGGCTATGAAAATGAGCTTGCACAGTTTTTTGCGGTGCTCCCCGGGGTTAAATCCGTCGGCGTTATGGGCGACCACCGCACTTATGAGCATCTTGTCATTCTGCGTGCAGTCACAACCGACGATTTTATGACGGCGGACTGGGCAAAAATCCCTTATGACCTGCTTGCCCGTGTTTCAAACCGAATCACGAATGAAGTTAAGGGAATTAACAGAGTTGTCTATGACATCACCTCCAAACCCCCTGCGACGGTTGAATATGAATAATTTAAAAATTTAAATCTATTGATTTATGTAATTTTTTTAGGACTTAAATACCATAAACCCCGTATTTGCGGAATTAACAGACAATTTTAAGGAGATTAAATGAAAAAATTAACGGCAATATTTTTATTAGTTTTACTTGTGCTGACGGCACTGCCGCTTTCAGGATTGTCAGCATTTGCAACAACGGTCAGCGATTTTAAGTATGAACTTCTCAAGGACGGTACCGCTTCAATTACAGGTTATACCGGTTCGTCAAAAATCGTAAATATTCCTCAAATGATTGACGGCTGTACGGTGACGGAAATCGGTCAGTTTGCTTTTGTCGAGTTGGATATTACAGAAATAAATATGCCTGACAGTGTCCTTACAATAGCAAATTCGGCTATTTACGGTTGTTCGCAATTAAAAGATATTAAATTTTCTAAAAATTTATATGCTTTCGAGTTAGGTGCAATTGCCGAATGTGTTAATTTACATTCTGTTACTTTGCCAAAAACGGTTAAGCAAATAGACGAAACAGCATTGGGCTATGCTTGGGGAGAGGGCAGTAAACCGAATCTTAATCCGATAAACAATTTTACAATCTACGGTCATTCGGGAACTGCCGCTCAAACATATGCAGCGAATAACGGATTTACCTTTATAGATATATCCCCGACCGATACGGCAGAGCCCCCGTTTATATGGAAATGCACGAAAGATACAGATACATCTGTCAGCATTGTCGGTTTTATCGGTGAGCTTGGCTCTCAGATTGTATTACCTGAAAAAATATCGGGATATGCAGTTACAGGAATAGAAAAATTTGTCTTTGACGGATGCACCTTACTTACAAGCGTAACAATTCCCAACGGCGTAACGAGTATAGGAAATTTTGCATTTAACGGATGCACTGCACTTACAAAAATTTGGATACCGAACAGCGTAAGAAGTCTTGGCAACGGAGTATTTAATGAATGTGAAAATTTAGCAACAGTTGTTATAGGTAACGGTGTGACCGAATTGCCGGAGGATACTTTTAGAAACTGCTGGAATTTAGAAAAAGTTGTTTTGTCTGCATCTGCGGCAAATATTCCACGCAAAACTTTAATTTACGGCAAATCAGGCGCAGTGATATACGGATATAAAGATACTGCAGCAGAGGAATATACGAATAGCGGAGACGGGAATGGATATAAATTCTATGTACTGCCGGAAATTACTGATACAAATGATATCAGGCTGTATTACAGCTTGGAGAACACAACGGTCGAAGAAGTAATTTTCGCTATGTATATAAATAGAGATATAGATATTAATTCCGTTTCTGTGAAAGACAAAAACGGTAATCCTATTACTGATTTTCAGCAAGCAATTACTCCAGGCACAGAATTTTCCGCGAATCTTGTAAACGGGAAGAAATTCAATTATCAGTTTTCTGATATTGTATCAGTGAATTTAGCAACTCCTACACTTTCAAAAATCACCAACAGTGCAAAGGGCATAACAATTTCTTGGAATGGAATAAACGGAGTAGAGTCATATAATGTTTACCGCAAAGCGGGCAATGCAACCTCTTGGACAAAAGTTGCAAGCGTAACAGGTACATCGTACACCGATTCAAAGGTGTCAAGCGGCACAAAGTATACATATACTGTTCGTGCTGTTAACGGCAGTGATATGAGTGGCTTTGATGCAAAAGGAATTTCAATTCTTCGCCTTGCACAGCCTGCATTCAAGGTAGCTAACCAAAACGGATATGTCAGAGTTGCTTGGAACAAGGTAGCAGGAGCAAAGGGGTATTATGTATACCGCAAAGCTCCAAATGCAAAGTCATGGACAAGAATAGCAACAGTTGCAGGCACAGCTTACGCAGACAAGAATGTAAAGAGCGGTTCAAATTATGTATATACCGTAAGAGCGTTCAACGGCAATGTAAGCAGTTCATACCATTCAGGCGTAGCAATTAAATACCTTGCACAGCCCACATTCAAGGTAGCTAACCAAAACGGATATGTCAGAGTTGCTTGGAATAAGGTGGCAGGCGCAACAGGATACTATGTATACCGCAAAGCTCCGAATGCAAAGTCATGGACAAGAATAGCAACAGTTTCAGGCACTGCTTACAACGACAAGAATGTCAAGAGCGGCTCAAATTATGTGTATACCGTAAGAGCGTTCAAT
>DERX01000033.1:6277-6652 GCA_002361875.1 Ruminococcaceae bacterium UBA3329 | reverse complement strand
ATGTCTGCTCTTAATAGCGAAAATAAACTTAAATTATAATGTTATTCTAATTCTGTCCCCTTTGTTTGTGGGGAGAACAAGCTTGTTGCTGACAGAGTTATATATTTTGCCGTCGGGAAGCTTTGCTTCAAAATTGCCTCCGAAATAGGCTAAGTTCAAGTCGCCGCCGCAGTTTGAATAAATTTCCGCAAATTTAAGCTTTCCGTTTTCCCATTTTTCGGAAACAGTAAAATTGCCTCTTGCGACAATTCCCTTAATCTCTCCGTTTTTCCAAGCAGAAGGCAATGCGGGCAAAAGCTCAATGTAACCGCAATGGCTCTGCAGGAGCATTTCGTTTACGCCCGCGGTATAGCCGAAATTGCCGTCAATCTGGAA
>DERX01000033.1:970-5998 GCA_002361875.1 Ruminococcaceae bacterium UBA3329 | reverse complement strand
GCCGAAATTGCCGTCAATCTGGAACGGCGGATGGTAGTCAAAGAAATTCGGGAAAATACCGTTTTTAAATAAATCCGAAATCAGCTTGTGCGCACGGTTGCCATCGCCCGTTCTTGCCCACGAATTGATTTTTTGACCCATTGACCAGCCTGTGCTCTTGTCCCCTCTGTCGTTCATTGAAACGATTGCGGCTTCTATGAGCTCAGGGTCTTTTTCCTTATTCATCACATTACACGGGAAAAGTCCCAAAAGATGCGACATATGCCTGTGGTTCTTCTGCCCGATTTCACCGAGCTTTCTTTCGTGATACCACTCTTTAATTTGCCCGTCCTCGCCTATTTCATAAGGCTTGAGTTTTGACTGAATGTCGAGCCACTTTTCGCATAAATCATCGTCACAGGAAAGTGCCTTTGCACTCTTCACAGCATCGTCGTAAAGCTGCCAAATAAGTGCCTGCTCATAAGTATTTCCCATAGTCCTCGGACCGTGCTCAGGTGAAAAACAGGGGTATGTTACAAGCCTTTCGCCGCTCTTCACAAGAAGCCTGCTGAAATACTCGGCAGTTTCCCTCAGCATTGGGTAAATATCATTTTTCAGCACATTTAAATCGGTTGTATATTCATAATATTCAAAGCAGTTGTGAAGAATCCACGGAACAGCCGCAGGCGACCAGCCCCAGTTGAAGTCCCACCCAGGGCAAGTCCAGCCAAAGGGCGTATTTTGAGTATGGAACAAAAAACCGTTATTCTCACCGTTTCCGCAATTTTCATCGGTATAATATTTCGCCGTAACTCTGCCCGGTTCGCACAAGGCTTTTATGTAACGGATAAGCGGAACGGCGCACTCCGAAATATTGCCCGAAAAGGCGTGCCAATAATTCATTTGAAGATTGATATTCAAATGGAAATCGCTGCTCCATTTAGGTGCGTTTGAGCAGTTCCAAATGCCCTGCAAATTGGCAGGTAAAATGTCGGTTTCTCTTGAAGAGGACATAAGAAGATAACGCCCGAACCCGTAAAGCAATTCCTCTGCTTTTCTGTCGCTTTGTGCATCGTTGCCGTAATTCTTAATTAAAGAGTCGGCGGTTTTTTCACTGTCACCGTTAAGGCTCAATGAAACTCTGTTAAAAATTCGGGAGAAATCCGCTGAATGGTCATTATATATTTTGTCTGTTCCCTTAACCGCAAGATTTTTGACTTTTTGACACAGCTGATTTGCAATGTCAGCTTCATTAAAATCTTTTTTACGGTAATCGGGATATGTATCAATATAATCCGTTTCCTCAGCAACAATAAATGAAACGTAAGTCCCGCCAGAAAAATTAACCGTTCTGCCGTTTGCAAAAATTTTTCCGTCTGTAATTATTTTTACCGCAGTAATGCATTTAAGCGAATTATCCGTAACGGTAGAATACACCGTTAAAATTCCGTCGGAATATTCAAAGCGGCTCTCAATAGCATCGCTTTCGCAAAATTCAAGTCCGAATGAAAGAGGACCGCCCTCACGCTTAAATTCAATAACAGAAGCATTGTCCGGATACGACACAAAGTATTTTCTGCTGTCTGTTACCGTTTTTCCGGTCAAAAGTTTAGCTTTATAAGAAACGGTGCAAACGGCATTTTCCATATCAAGGACACGGGAATAATCCTTGAAATATAAAATATCGCTGAATTGAAATTTAACCTTTCCCCTGCAAATGTATGCGCCGTATGCTGCCGTTTCGTTACTGCCTATAAGCTTGTCGCAAAGCTTATGTGCCTTTTCGTTTTCGCCGTTCAGAAAAGCCTCTTTAATTTCTTTGTAATAATCCCTCGGCAGCTTTCCGTCTGCGTCAGGCTCAGTTATGTTACCGCCGTTGTAATCGGGTCTTTTAGGCGAAGGACCGCCTCGCCAAACTGTTTTATTGTTAAAATAAAGAATATCCTTTTTTACATCTCCGAAAACGGATATCCCCATTGTACCGTTACCGAGAGGCAGTGAAGTCTGCTCCCAAAAGCTGTCGCCCCTGTGAAACAGTGCATTTTTCATCTTAATTTTTGACGCAGGCACATTAAAACACAATTTCATAATTAAATGCCGTGCGGCACAGAAAATTCGAAAATTTTCTTTTCCTTTGCTGTGCCGCCCTTTCTTATTTTTTATCAAAATTTAAAATCATTTTGTAATGCGGAATGTGTAAATCGTAAATAACCTCGTGATTTACCGCCTTAAATCCCAATTTGTTGTAAAAGCCCTCTGCATGAGTTTGTGCCTCGATTGTAACCGTGGGGATATTTTCAGTTTTAACACGGCGCAAAAGCTCCTCAACAACTATTTTGCCGAGACCCTCGCCCCTGCACTTCTTTTTTACCGCAATTCTGCCTATGTGACATGAATTTTCATCGACATAAACAATTCTGCCCGTTCCGACAGGTTCGCCGTCCTTATAGACAACCAAATGAGGAGTTACATTGTCAAGCTCGTCAAATTCAGCCTCAACGGGGTATTTTTGCTCGTCGCAGAAAACCTCTTTGCGAATCGCCGCACATTCCTCATAAAGCTCGCCTGATTCGAACCATCTATATTCTATCATAATTTATTCCGCCTTAAATGCAAATTTGAATTTCAGCGTTTTGTCTGTTTTAACCTTATACTTTGAAAGCGTATCAGGGCCGCAGGTATTTGTGCCCGTACCGCGCATAAAGCCGTCAATTGAAAGAACCGTTGAATCGGCATACTCAATCTCTTCTTGGTGCTTCGCTTTGTCAATTGAAGAATGAGTATAATTATGCGCAGAAAAGCTGAATTTCGGGTCGCCGTAAACTGTAAATGTTCTACCCTCGCTGTCTGAAAGTTTTAAATATTTAACGCCGCCGCAGTTGCCGTTATCCTGCGGCATAATGTACGGCTCGTGCATCTTTTCAACCGTTGTTTGGTAAATACCTATGGTTGCGTGGTCGTTAAGGTCGCAGAGATTTTCCATTTTCTCGTCAGAGCCTCTGCCGTAAAATTCAATATTTGAAAATGCTTTCGGAAGTTCCGCTGTAACACCGAAACGCTGAATTTCAAGCGGACCGAACACCGCTTTATTCAAAACACATTCGACATTCACAAGTCCGCTGCTGTGAACGGTGTAGACAACTGTGACATCAAAAAGCTTTCTGAACGACTTTTTAACGCTGTAAGCCGCCGCAACGACGGTGTAATAAGATTTGTCCGCATAGCTGAAGCTTTTAAGCACGGTTTTTGCGTCCAAAAGCCCTGCAAGCTTCCAAGGCTTGGGGAAACCGTAGGAATCGTTATCAAGAGAAGCGCGGGTAAGATTAGGAACAAAACCGATTTTACCGCCTGCGGGATTTGAATTCAGATAATTTTTCCCGTTCACAGTGTATTCGGTCATTTCGCCCGTCTGCTTATTAAATTTTACTTGACCGCCGTCAAAGCCAACAGTCAAAATGTCATTATTAAGCACGGGAGAAACCTTTCCAATGCCGTTTTCAGACGGAATAAACTTTTTAACATCATTTAATACCGTCTGTTCAATTCCGACTCTGTTATCACCGTCATAATACTCAATATTTATGTGGCAGTCGTCAGTATTTGAATATTCGTCAAACGGAATTTCGTAAATCTTCTTCTGCATTGGTTCTATATCAAGAGTAAGTGTGCCGTTTTTCGTTTCTTCGCCGTTAACAAGCTGTGCCCAGCGAACAGACAAATAACTGCTATTTTTAAAGCGGTTTGTATTGGTAAATTCAAATAACTTTCCGCTGACATGTCTGCTTCTTACTGGTCTGTAAACAGCTTTTATGACAAATGCGCCTGTGTGCGGTGTTTTGTCGGGGTACATCATACCGTCAACGCAGAAATTGCTGTCATGCTTTGCCTCGCCGTGGTCACCGCCGTATGTGTATTCGGTCTTATATTTTTTGTCGTCTTTGCCGTGGTAAACCGCATGGTCTGCCCATTCCCAAATACAGCCGCCCATAAGATTATCGTGAGCATAAATACTTTGCCAATACTCTTCCAAAGCACCGGGACCTACACCCATTGCGTGGCAGTATTCGCACATAAAAAACGGCTTGTCTTTATATTTTGCCTCATCGGTTTTACTGCCGACCTTTTCAACATGGCTGTGGCTCGGATACATTTCGGAAATAACATCATAAGCTGTACGCTTTGTTCTGATTACGCCTTCATAATGAACGGGAATTTTTGTTTCCTGCTCTTTAAGGAAGTCGTAGCAAGCGTCCTGACATCTCCAGCCGCCTGCCTCATTGCCAAGTGACCACATAGTAACCGACGGGTGGTTGCGGTCACGGTGGTACATTCTGCTTACTCTGTCAATGTATCTCGGCGCCCATTCCAAATTATTACTTATAAAATGCTCCGTAGCAGACTTTCGGCAATCAAATGCACCGTGAGTTTCAATATCCGCCTCGTCAACAATATAAAAGCCCATTAAATCCGCAAGAGCTAAAAGAGTCGGGTCAGGCGGATAGTGCGAGGTACGGATAGCGTTTATATTAAAGTGCTTCATCGTTTTAAGCTCGCTCTCGATTTGTTCGGGAGTTAAAACATATCCGTTTTTCGCATTTGTGTCGTGGTGGTTTACACCCTTAATTTTTATAGGCTTGCCGTTGAAATAGAAAATATTTTCTTTAATTTCTACCGTTTTAAAGCCTATATACATTCTGATAACGGAAAGTGTTTCATCGCCGTTTTTAAGCGTTACAAAAAGAGTATATGTATAAGGCTCTTCCGCATTCCATTCTTTGACATCTATTGCGCCGAAATTAACGGTCATTTTGTTTTCAGCGCTATTTTCATTGGACGCTAAAAGGTTTTCGCCGTCATAAAGCTCGCAAAGGACGGTATGACCGCCTGTTTCGCCAGTTAAATCAAGAGAAATGTCAAGTTTATATTTGCCGTCCGAAGTTTTTTCGGAATTTGCAAAGCAGTCATAAATATATGTCTTTTCAAGCTCTGTAATATACACATCACGGAAAATTCCGTTTTCACGGAACATATCCTGACACTCAAGGTATG
>DERX01000033.1:0-681 GCA_002361875.1 Ruminococcaceae bacterium UBA3329 | reverse complement strand
ACATATCCTGACACTCAAGGTATGTGCCCGTTGACCATTTGCTGACTGCGGCAAGAATTTCGTTTTCGCCCTCGGTTAAATAATCTGTAATGTCAAATTCTGCGGAGTTGTGCGAGCCTTCGCTGTAGCCGACAAATTTACCGTTAACATAAAGGTCAAGAGAGGACATAACGCCGAGAAAGGTTATAATTCTTACCTTGCTTGCATCGTCAATGTCAATAATTTTTCTGTAAATTCCCATGGGAACATCCTGCGGCATTTCGGGGTAAAGAGTCGGGTCAAACTCATAGCGTGTATTAAGGTAACACGGCTCTCTGTAACCCGTTCTCTGCCAAGTGCTCGGAACATTTACCTTGTCAAACTGAACACGGTCAGAATAAAAGCTGTTCGGAATAAGCATATCCTTATCGTAATATTTAAAGTCCCACTCACCAGAAAGAACAAGCACTTTATCGCTGTTATATCTTTCGGTAAGCACTGTCTGGCTTTCCAATAAATCTTTTGAAGAATAAGGTATAAAATAAGCACGGGGCGGAAGCTTGCCTAGTTCACTTATTTCAAATTTTCTGAAATTTTCACGGTTTATAAGGTAATTCATATAAATATACCCCCAAATTGTATTTGTAATACAATATTAACATAATACATCTTTTTTTACAACGGTCTTTTTTAATATTGTGA
>DERX01000026.1 GCA_002361875.1 Ruminococcaceae bacterium UBA3329 | reverse complement strand
ATTAGAATATATTTGCATACAGTTGTAAATTTATTTTTATCCGTAAAATATAAACTTTTCGGGAGGTTTTTTTATGCGCCCTATCAGCGATACTCAGCAAAAAATCTATGAATTTCTTTGCGAACGCAGTCAGTGCGGCGTTCCGCCGTCAGTCCGTGAAATCGGTGCGGCTGTCGGCCTGCGTTCTACTTCATCTGTTCAGGCAAACCTTGACGCTCTTGAAGACGCAGGGTACATTGAGCGTGACCCACTTTTAAAGCGTTCAATCCGTGTGCTCGGTCAGGCGGAAAATGTTACGAGCGTACCTCTCCTCGGCACAGTCACGGCAGGTATGCCGATTTTAGCAGTTGAGCAAATCGAAGGGTACATTGCCTACAACGGCAGAGTTTCTAAAGATAATTCTCTTTTCGCTCTTAAGGTTCGCGGCGAAAGTATGCTTTGGGCAGGTATTTTAGACGGAGACATTGTTGTTGTCGAGAAGACACCTACTGCTGCTAACGGTGAAATTGTTGTTGCTATGATTGAGGACGAAGCAACGGTTAAGCGTTTTTACAAGGAAGACGGTCATTTCCGTTTACAGCCCGAAAATGACGCTTTCGAGCCGATTATTACAAATGAGGTAATCATACTCGGCAAGGTTGTTGCCGTTTACCGTTACTATTAAACAGACCGTCTGTTTTGCACAGCCGTATAAGAATGTATTGCTGTAAAATACGAACCTTTGGCACAATAACGCATTAAAAAGCCACGATAATGCTGACCGGACTTGTCCCGCGCATTTCGTGGCTTTTCGTCTTTTCTCACACTCAAGGTTTGTATTTTAAAGCGCTTTGCGGTTTCGCAGCCATACTTTATGCCAAAGCTCGTTCTGCCGATTGAGGTTTAGTGGTTGACGGGGCTTTAACAGAAGTATTTTCCTCCGACGGCTTTGGTTTTGTAGGGTGGTTCTCTTGTTTTGTTGAGCTTGTCTCATCAGGAGCTGTTGCTGTGGTTGTAGTTGTTTCCGGTACGGTAGTAGTAGTTGTTGTTGTTGTTGTTGTTGTCGTTGTGGTGGTTGTTGTAGTGGTTCTAATAGCTCTGCTTGGCGAAACGGTGACGCTCGGTCTTACAATATTTTGAACGGGAACAGACCTTCTTGTAGTTGAAGATGTCTCCGAAGAACTGCTTTCTTCCTCGCTCGTATCCTCTTCAGTAGAGTTACTTTCACTTGTATTTTCCTCTGTGGTTGAGCTTTTTTCCGTCAAAGACGGTGTTTCGCCTATTTTTTTGTACTGTTTTGTTTTTCCGCAAGAGACAAAGCAAAAAATCAAGGTTAATAAGACAAAAATTACTGTAAGCTTTTTCATAAATTCACTTATTCCTTTACAAAATCTATAATCCTTTGGGCATCCTTGTAACCGAGTGCATAAAGCTGTTCAATATTCTTTCTCTTTCTTGAAAGCGTTTCAACTCCGCAACAACTTTCCGGAGCAACAATCAGCGCCCTGCCTTGCTTTTCCAAAAGCTGCAACTGTTCAATATCCTCATTATATTTATCTATTGACGAATCAAGAAGCTTTCCGACAGCGGGATACTTTTTCATAGCGATGTCAAAAACGCGTGACGGAACACGGTGCGCCTTTCTATACTCTATCGGACGCGTCAAAACTACAATCACCTTATCGCAACCGTCCTCAAAAGCTTTTCTAAACGGTACAGGGTCAGACACTCCGCCGTCAACATAGAAACTGTCGCCTATACTGTACGGCTTACACGCTATCGGAATACAGCACGACGCCTTAAGCGAGTTGTATTCATTTCTCTTATCGTTAACAAAATTCAAATACTCCGCATTTCCGCTTGCGGCATTGGTGGTGACGACATAAAACGGTTTATTTCGGCTGACAATAAAATCATAGTCAAGAGCGTCTTCACCGCCGTACCGACTGAGTTCCCCGTAAACATAATCCAAACCCACATAAGAGCCGGTTTTAATGAAATTACTTAAGCTCATATACTCTTTACGCATAGCGTAATCACGGTAGAAGCGCAGAGTTCTTCCCTTTTGGTTTGCCAAAAAAGTAGCAATGTTTGCACTGCCTGCCGAAACACCTATGTAGTATGAAAAGTCAAGTCCGTTATCAAGACAATAATCCAGTATTCCTGCGCCGTATACATCACGCATACCGCCGCCCACATCAATATATCCTACCAAAAGTGCCACCTCACAATATGTAAATAAATTTATAAAATACCTGTTTTTGCTATTCTATCACATTTTTTATGTCGTTTCAATGTGAAACAGCGCAAAAGAATATTTAATTAAAATATTGGCAAAATAATTCTATTCTAAAATCATTTTAAGGAGTAATTTTATGTCAACAACAGGAAAAGAATATGACAAAATGGCTAAAAAGGCTTCGCCAAATTCGCCCGTATTTCTCAACTGCCTTAAAGCATTTCTTATCGGCGGACTTATCTGCCTTTTCGGTCAGGTGCTGAACTATCTGTTCGGGAAAGCAGGCTTTAACGAAGAATATGTCAAGGCTATGACGCCATCCGTGCTCATAATATTAACGGCAATTCTCACGGGAATAGGCGTTTTTGACAAAATTGCCAAGCACGCAGGTGCAGGAACAATAGTCCCTATTACAGGCTTTGCAAATTCAGTTGTGTCGCCCGCTCTTGAATTTAAAGCAGAGGGAATTATTATGGGAACAGGTGCAAAAATTTTTACCGTTGCAGGTCCTGTCATTGCGTACGGCACTGCGGCGGCGGTTATATACGGTATTATTGCCTATATTTTTAAGCTTTACTAAAAACAAGCCGAAGCGGAACAGCGCTTCGGCAAAAAAATACATATAAAAAGTTTAAAACGGCTACCCCCCGACGGGACAGCCGTTTAGAGTCTCAAAAATTAACAACGAAAGTTTAACCCTTTGTGACCGCTACTCCAAACCCGCCGAAACGGGAAGAGTGTACCAATCTCTCCCAACCTCACCTTATCGGCATTTCCCAAAAAGCTTTTCAAAAACATATAGCCTAAAAAAAGCCTTAAGAGTCTTACCTCAAAAGTTATGGAATGAAGCGCCTTTCACCGAGGTGTTGCAACATAAACTTAACATTAACTGTGCATTCGGACACAAGCTCTGCAAAAGAAAAGCCGAAATTCGTTTTTAGCTCACCCGGTGCACAAGGCACTGGGCTTGCTGCGAACGTCTTTTGGACAGACACACCGAGTTAGAATTTACTTTTTACGTTTACCGAAAGAAAGCTATTGTTCGGCAAACAGCAAATAATACCAAAGTGAGCCTTTTCAGTTACATTACTTGAGAACGTTCTCCGAAGCCGTGTTAACTTTGACGCTCAGAAAGCCTTGATTTACCCAGACCAAAGCTTTCCGCCATTATTTTAGCAAAAAAAATACAATTTGTAAAGAGTTTTTTTTAGCAAATATTATGAATTTAGATATATTTTATTGTCAATAATATATATAATTATACAAAATCTGCCAAATTATGTCATTTTTACGCTTTACGGCATATATGAATTGCTGTCTTCCTTTAGCAAATCGCCCTTGTCTTCAACCAATTTTACTTCAATTTCAAATGTTTTAATTTTGTAATTCTGATCTATTCGGCAAATTTCAAGAGTCATTTTGTCTCCTACACTGCTGTTTTCAACAAACTCAAGCAGTTCATTATAGTCCTCAAGGTCCTTGCCGTTGAAGCCGATTACCAGGTCGCCCTCTTTAACATCTTTATTTGCAAGGTCGCTGTTCGGTGAAATTGAACGGATTATAAGAGCACCTGAAGGAAGGTCATGAGTTTGAACAATTGCAGAATGAACCTGACTGTAAGATGACTGATAAAATGTTATGCCGAGAACAGCTCTTCCTGTTACATAACCGTTTGCAATTATGTTTTCGGCTATTTCCTTAACAGTTTCAGACGGAACTGCAAAGCCCATACCCTCATATTCAGTTGAAGCAATTTTTGAAGAGTTAATGCCGATTACCTGACCTGCGGAATTGAGAAGCGCTCCGCCTGAATTTCCGGGGTTGATTGCGGCGGTGTGCTGAATACATGAAACTTCATATCCTACGGGACTGTCAACCGGTCTGCCTATTGCGGAAACCATACCGTTTGTAAACGAGCCAAAGAAGGTTGAACCGCCGGGATTACCGAGTGCGTAAACAGTATCTCCTACTAAAATATTTGAAGATGTGGCAAATTCTGCGGCTTTAAGCTCTGCTCCCTCAACAGAAATAACACCTATATCGGTCTTACTGTCGATGCCTACAATTTCAGCGTCATACTGCTCGCCGTCATAAGTTTTAATAACAGTTTTATATACAGATGAGGTTTCAAGCACATGTGCGCAAGTTACAATATAAGTTTTGCTGCCGTCACCGCCGCTTATAACCGTTGGCAAAACGACTCCTGAGCCTTCCGAAGCTATTGTAGACTTGTTGTTTGCGTAAACAAGAACGCCGACATTTGATTCATGGGCTTTTTGGTAAATAGCCTGTGCCGTACCGTCAGCGGCAGCGCCTTTGTTTGCATCGGCAAGCGGAACCTCTGCCGCAATTGTTTCTTTATTATCATTATTTTTCTTGATTTTGTTTCTTGCAGCAAATATTGCAAGGACCGAAACGCAGATAAGAGAAAATGCTATAATAACAGCCGCAACTGCAATGCCGATTTTTTTATTCTTGGATTTTACTTTTTCCGCCTGTTTTTTCTGCGGAGCTACTCCGTAAGGAATATAGCCGTTGTTTGTGTCATAATAAGCCGCATAGGGCGGCGGAGTAAAGGGCGGAGTATTGCTGTTATGCGAACCTGCATACTGCTGATATTGAGCTGTGCCGTTCTGATTTTCCGAATAATTTACTCCCTGCTCAAAGGTATTGCCCGCCTTTTCCGCATTCGGCACGCTGTTTTCAGTACCGTTTTCCTCTGATAAAGAATTGTTGTTTTCAAAATTGTTATCCATAAATAAGTCTCCTTACAGTTTAAAGCCGAACTGCGTAAATTCGTTTTGAACGCTTTGAACATAAATATTTCCGCCGTGCATTTCAATAATGGTTTTACAAAGATAAAGTCCTAAACCTGCGCTCTTTGTGTCATAGCTTCGGGATTTATCCACCTTATAAAATCTTTCAAATATTCTGCCTATTTCTTCGGGCGGTATACCTGCGCCTGAATTTTTAATCCAAAAATGAACCTCTCCGTGTGCACTTTTAGTAATTGAAAATTCAATGCTGCCGCCGTCCGGAGTAAATTTTACTGCATTGTCAATTAAATTGTATACAACCTGATAAAGCATATCGCTGTCGCCGTGAACAACGGTTTTTTCAAGATTTTCAAGTCCCTTGATTTCAATATGCTTCTTTTCAATAAGCTGTTCAAATGTCAGCAGACATGCGACCGTTGTATTGCTTAAATCGAAGTCCGAAAGCTTAAGCTCCAACTCGCCCGCCTCAATTTTTGAAAGATTCAGCATAGAGGTAACAAGCCGTGAAAGCCTGCCCACCTCATCCGAAACAATTTTCAGGTATTCGTCACGCTTTTCTTCGGGAATTGTGCCGTCAAGCATACCGTTAATGAATCCGTCTATTGTCGTCATAGGCGTTTTAAGCTCGTGTGACACATTCGCCACAAAGCTTCGCCGTGAAGACTCCATAACTGAAAGCGAAGACGCCATACGGTTAAAGGATTGACACAAATCCGCAAATTCGTCCTTACCTTTTACATCGACCCGTCTGCTGAAATCGCCTTTTGCGTAAGCTTTTGTAGCGTTCGACATCTGCCGCAAAGGATTCGTCAGTTTTTCGGTAAATGCGTAAACTACTATCAATGACAGCGCCGCTGAAAAAAGTGCCGACGAAACATACATATTAAATATGTTTTTTGAATACTCCTTAAAGCTGTACTGAACAGGAGATGCCGAAAAAACATAAGCATAAACTTTTCCGTTCACCTTAACGGGAGCACCTGCAAGAAAGGTCTTTTCGCTGTAAAGTCCCTGTATTTTTTCATTTGAAAAATATCCGCCTTTTTCCGCCTTTTTCAAAACCTCGGACGGTATTTCGTAGCCGCTGTGCGAAAAACAAACCATTTCGCCTGAATAGGAATATCCGTTTTGAAATGCATCCTTGCACACAACGACCTTGCCGTCAGTGTTACACAGAAACATGTCCGTATCCGTCGATTTTGCCGCAACACCTATGTTATTACATATAAGTATCATTGCACTTTGCATATCGCTTTCGGTTTGACAGTTTTCAAGAATACGCTCGCAGTACTGTGCATTTGTTGTGACGCTCTCCATAAGTGCCTTGCGCTGTGTTTTTGTCCAATGATTTGACATAAACGCCATAAGTGCAGTTGAAAGCACCAAATAGCTGATTAAAATCAGCGATGTCATTACTGTAAGAAATTTTGCAAACAGCGGAAGGTGAGTGAAAAAGCTTTTTATTCTTGAAGCTCTGTCAGCACAAAAGCTTTTTACTTTATTACTTTTTTCCATGTGTCTCAAACTTATAGCCTACACTCCAGATTGTGCAAAGCTCCCATTCGGGTGAAACTCCTTTAAGCTTATCCCTGAGTCTTTTAATGTGAACATCAACCGTTCTGCTGTCGCCGTAGTAATCGAAGCCCCAAACCTCATCAAGGAGCTGATCTCTTGTGAAAACTCTGTCAGGGTTTGACGCAAGGTGATAAATAAGCTCCAATTCCTTCGGCGGAGTGTCAACCGCTACTCCGTTAACCTTCATTTCGTAATTTGTGCGATTGATTGAAAGCTTGTCGTAATGAACCTCTTTAATATCGGAATTGTTCTTACTTGCCGAACGGCGCAGAACCGCCTTAACGCGTGCCACAACTTCTTTTGTATCGAAAGGCTTTGTGATGTAATCGTCAGCGCCCAGCTCAAGTCCCAAAACCTTGTCAAAGGTTTCGTCTTTAGCCGTTACCATAATAATCGGCACATCGCTCGTCTTTCTTATTTCTCTGCAAACCTGCCAGCCGTCAAGTTCAGGGAGCATAATATCAAGAAGAATCAAATCAGGACAGTTCTCTTCAAATACTTTGATTGCGTCATTTCCGTTATTTGCAATAACTGTCTCAAAATCCTCTTTTTCAAGGTACATCCGCAGTAAATCGCAGATGTTAGCATTGTCATCAACTACAAGAATCTTTCCTTTTGACATATTTTTGCCTCCTTCATTAGTAATAAGTATATTCCTTAAATTTTAACAAAGTAATAACAAACTATTGTATTTTTTTAAATATTTACATTATTTGTGGTATTTACTGCCGTGAGATATTGAAAATGCTCTGTAAATCTGCTCTAAAAGCATAATTCTTGCGAGCTTATGCGGAAAAGTCATCGGCGACATTGAAAGACGGATGTCGGACTTCGCTTTAATCTCTTCCGAAAGTCCGAATGAGCTTCCGATTATGAATACGATATTATTCTGCCCCGAAACGCCGATATTTTCAATTTTTCGTGACAGCTCTTCCGAGGAAAGCTCTTTTCCCTCAATGCACATTGAAAATACAAAAGCATTTTGAAGTATTTTGCCCTTGATTAAATCCGCCTCTTTTTTCAGCGCATTTTCAATTTCTTTTTCCGACGGACTGTCAGAAAGGCGTACAGGCTCAATTTCAGTAACGGTTAATTTACAAAAGGCGGAAAGACGTTTTTCGTATTCAGCCGAAAAATCCTTCATATATTTTTCCTTTAATTTACCTAAAACTATAAGCTGAACATTCATCATAATATCATCGCCCTTTCGTCCCATTCGGGCTTTGCAACACGGATAAGGTAATCTGTACCCTCTTTTGCGTCAATCCCCGACAGTGCAGATTCAGTTGTCTGATAAGCGAGAGCGGGGATATTGTTATCTCGGCTTAAATGCCCCAAAATCAGCCGTGTTGCGCCGTTTCGCACAAGCTTTATGCACATTTCGGCGCATGCATCGTTTGACAAGTGCCCCTTTGCGCCCAAAATTCGCCGCTGAAGCATATACGGGTAATTTCCGCACTGAAGCATATTGACATCGTGATTTGACTCAATAAGCACCAAATCCGAGCCGAGAACCGCCGCCAAAACCTCGGTTGTGACAACGCCCAAATCAGTAACCACCGCCATTTTTCTGCCGTTGGCAAGCTCTATTGTATAACCGCACGGCTCTTTTGTGTCATGAGAGGTATGAAAGCATTTTATACACATATTGCCGATTTCTATTCCGCTTTCAGGCATAATTATACACTCTTTTGCATTTTGAAGAGCGTCCGTTTCCGAAAGGGCCGCGTATGTGCCCTCGGTCATAAACACCCTGCACGGGAATTTCTTTGTAAATACGCGAAGCCCTTTTATGTGGTCGGAATGTTCGTGAGTTATAAATATATTCTTAATGTTTTCGGTATTAACGCCTATGCGCCAAAGCGACTGTTCAAGCGCCCTCGCCGAAACACCTGCGTCTATTAAAATTCCGTCAGAGCCTGAACCTATGTAAGTTGAATTGCCGGTTGACCCTGAAAACAAGGGACAAAATTTTGCCATTTTTCTGCCTTTCTCTTTCTATATTAAAAAGGCGAATCAAGAATTACTTGATTCGCCAAACCTTTAACTGCATTAACCTACCTCTAAAACCGCACCCGTGTTGTCGGGGTCGTCACGGAGATAAATATCAGCGCCCAAGGATTGTAATTTCTCAATTATATGGTCGTAACCACGCTTGATGTGATAAATCTCTTCAATCTCGGTAGTGCCCTCGGCAACAAGACCTGCAATCACCATTGCCGCCCCTGCACGAAGGTCGTCTGCCCTGACAGGTGCGCCGTGTAGGGACTCCGTACCCTCAATAAATGCAGATTTACCGTCGACCGAAATTTTAGCACCCATGTGAATCAGCTGTTCAACATAGCGGAAACGGTTGTCCCAAACGCTCTCGGAAATCATACTGTTGCCGTTTGCTATTGACAAGAGAACTGCAAGCTGCGGCTGCATATCCGTCGGGAAACC
>DERX01000041.1:43743-44478 GCA_002361875.1 Ruminococcaceae bacterium UBA3329 | reverse complement strand
AAGAAGAATGTAAAATACACCTACACCGTAAAAGCTTACAACGGCAAATACACAAGCACACATCATTCAGGCGCCGGCGTTAAGCATTAACCAAAAAATTGAATAACAAAACAACAGGGCATACCAAACGGTATGCCCTGAATGTTTGTATATCAAATTGAATTTTGCACATTGAATTGAAATTTGTAGT
Source organism: Ruminococcaceae bacterium UBA3329 (assembly GCA_002361875.1). Taxonomy (GTDB): domain Bacteria; phylum Bacillota; class Clostridia; order Oscillospirales; family Acutalibacteraceae; genus Fimenecus. The sequence continues at coordinate 44,288 of DERX01000041.1, read as the reverse complement.
TAAATGTACCCGTACGGAACTTAATTCTTCCGTTCCGCAAAATCGGCTATCTCATTAAGAAAGTTCGCAGTATTTTCATCGGAACGCATAATGCGTTCCCTACGACTGCCTCGGTTGGTGCTTCTCTCACTTCGTTTGAGAGGTGTCCACCGGACACCCGCACCCACGCACCCCGTACGGAACTTAATTCTCCGTTCCGAATTAAGTTTTCTACAATTAGTTCTTTTATTAGGGATTAAGAAAAAATTGCGCTTAATCGTATTGCGTTTTTATGAAAAATATGTTATAATATCTTCTATATTATTTGAGGAGGTTATATTTATGGATTTATCTAAAATTATCAGCAGAAAAGATGAAGCCGCACAGTATATGATTGACGAAATCACTCATATCTGCAATGACTTTGAAACAAGAAGCCCTGGCACAAAGGGTGAGGAGCAGGCTTGCCAGTATGCGGCGGACACGATGAAGGATTTAGGCTGTGACAGAACCTTTGTTGAAGGCTTTAAGGAAAATCCCGGCTCATTCTTCGGCTGGATTTATTT
>DERX01000041.1:42389-43456 GCA_002361875.1 Ruminococcaceae bacterium UBA3329 | reverse complement strand
CTCATTCTTCGGCTGGATTTATTTAACGATTTCCTGTTGCTTTTTAGCGTTTGCATCTTATTTCTTTATGCCCGCTTTGTCAATAATTTTTATTGCAATCGGTCTATTGATTTGCTTTTTACAGTTCGGTCTTTATAAAAAGACAGTTGACAAATTATTTAAAGAAAAAATCGGTCATAATGCAACAGGCTTTAAAAAGCCGACGGGTGAGGTTAAACGCAGAATAATATTCAACGGTCACCCCGACGCCGCTTGGGAATGGCCCTTCAAATATAAGTTTACATATCTCGGCTTTGACATACATATGTCGGTTTGCTTTGTAGGCGCATTTTATACTCTTGCAATTGCAATACTCAAAGTAGCGGGTGTAATTACAGGTAGCCTTGCTTTAAAGCTTGGCCTCGTAGCGCTTATCTTTGTTCCGTTCTGGTTCGGTCTTTACTTTATGTGGAATGAAAAAAGAATTGTAGGCGGCGCCAACGATAACCTTACAGGCTGTTATATGGGCATTGCGATTCTTAAAATGCTTAAAGACGAGGGCATTGAATTTGAAAATACTGAGATTGGCGTAGTCCTTTCCGGTTCTGAAGAAGCGGGTCTTCGAGGCGCAAAGGCTTGGTGCGAGGCTCATAAAGACGAAATGAACGATGTACCCACCTTTATAATTTCCTATGACACAATAGCTCAGTCAGAAGAGCTTATGGTTAACTACCGTGACCTTAACGGCACAGTAAAGGTTGATAAAGATGTATCAGACCTTTTCTATGAGGCTTGTGAAGAACTTAAAATTCCGTGCAAAAAGGGTATGGTTCCTCCCCTCGGCGGTGCTACCGACTCAGCAGCATTCGCTCAGGCAGGACTCAGAGCTACGGGCGTTACAGCGCTCAGCCATGCTCTTCCCGATTTCTATCATACAAGACTTGATACACCCGACGCACTTAATAAAGAGTGCCTTGCTTCTTGCTTTGCCGCATCTGTTAAAGCGCTCGAAATGTTTGATAACGGCGCTAAACAGTAATTTTATTAAATAAACTATTAAAAAATCCCGCTGACACCAATTTGTTAGT
>DERX01000041.1:33107-42139 GCA_002361875.1 Ruminococcaceae bacterium UBA3329 | reverse complement strand
TTTTAGGTGTATTTTATAAAAAGGCATAGAAAATATTTTAAATATTTGTTGAAAATTATGTTGTATTATGATATACTATATAAGTATTTTATGAAAAGGAGAGATAAAATGAGTAAAAATAGTAACTCTGTTCCTTCAAATGCTATCAAACACAATACATACGGTGGTAAAGAGCTTACCGGCTATTTGGTAGGACTTGCAGGACAAAATATTATTTACAACATCATTGCAGGCGGACTTCAATATTATTGGCAGTCAATTATTTTCCTGCCGGCAATGGCTATTTCCACAATTTTCTTTATTGCACGTGTTTGGGACGCTATCAATGACCCGATGATGGGTTCAATAGTTGACCATACCAGGTCAAAATGGGGTAAATGTAAGCCGTACCTTATGTTCGTCCCCATTCCGATTGGTATAATAACAATTCTTACTTTCTGTAACGGCACTTATACCGATTATTCCTCAACCGGCATGCACGTTTTGATTATTGCCTGGGCAGCAATTTCATATATTCTTTGGGGTATGACTTATACTGTCGGCGATATTCCGCTTTGGGGCGTAACATCTCTTATGACAGATGATGAAAACGACAGAGCAAAAGCTCTTTCACTTGCACGTATTGTAGCAAACGCAGGCGCTATCGGTATGCTTATTACTTTTGCCGGTAAAGCTCTTTCTCCGATGTTCCAGAATAAGGGTATGGATATTATTCATGCAGACAAAACATCTTACATTATAATTGCAGTAATTCTTACAGTCTTTGCAACAATTCTCTTCCAGTTTGCAGGTTTTTCTGTAAAAGAAAGAGTTCAGCAGTCAGAAAAGAAATATACAATGAAAGAGAACTTTAAGATAATGGTCTCAAACGACCCGTTCAGAAGACTTCTTATTTCGGGTATTTTAAGAAGCCCCATTCAGCTTCTTTCCATTGTAGGACTTTCGCTTGTTATGTACTATTTCTTTGACAACAACCTTGCAAATCTTGTTGTTGACGGAAAGCTTCAGATTGTAAAAATTGTTCAGCTTTTAGTTATGGCAATCGGTCTTTTAGGCGGTATGATTATCGGTACTGCCGTTACACCCAAGCTTACAGGCAAATTCGGCAAAAAACAGCTCTACAATTTCTATTCAATAGCAGGCGCTCTTCCGTATTTCTTAATTTTCGTTGTTTATAAGCTTGCTGACGGTAACCTTATGAAGAATATGGCTTATGTTATCCTTATGGCTGTTATGATGTTTGCATCATCTTGGGCGATGGGTTCAATCAATATCCTTCAGTCAATTATGATTGCTGACTGTGTTGACTATGAGGAGTATAAGAACGGTGTCCGTACTGACGGTGTATTCTTCTCAGGCCAGTCATTTATTACAAAGCTTTCAATGGGTGTTTCATCGCTTATTTCAGGCTTTATTTACAGTGCAGTGCATTATACAGATAAGTATATCGAAGTTCTTAATACTAACCTTGCCGAGGGCAAATATCATTTCTTTGAGGCGAATGACGGCAAATATGCTATGGCAATGTTCCTTCTTATTTCCGTACCGCCTGCAATCGGTATGCTTCTTTCAGCTATTCCGACTATTAAATATTCTCTTACAGACAAAGAGCACACAAGGATTCTTAATGAACTTATTGAAAGACGTGCCAAAAAGTCTGAAGATTGATTTAATTCAAAAATTATTCATTGTAAAAAGCAGTGTGAGCGTTTGCTTTCACTGCTTTTTTAAAGGATTTTTATGAAATACAGTAATGTTGTAAAGGGTTCATTTATCGACCGACCAAACCGTTTTATTGCAAACTGTGAAATTGACGGTAAATCACGGGTCTGCCATGTTAAAAATACAGGCAGATGCAAAGAACTGTTCGTAAAAGGTGCAACGGTTTATCTTCAAAAAGCGGACAATCCGAACAGAAAAACTTTGTATGATGTAATAGCCGTTCAAAAAGGTGATATGCTGATAAACACAGACAGTCAAATTGTAAATAGCGTGGCGCTCGAATATATGCCCGTTTTATTTGATAATATTAATCTAATAAAGCCCGAATGTGTTTACGGCAATTCACGGCTCGACATTTATCTTGAAACAGAAACAGATAAAATATTTGTCGAGGTTAAGGGCGTAACCCTTGAAAAGGACGGTATTGCAATGTTTCCTGACGCTCCGACGGAAAGGGGAGTTAAGCACCTTAAAGAACTTCAAAAAGCTGTCGTTGACGGCTATAAAGCCTTTATACTTTTTGTAATTCAAATGGAAAACATTTCACACTTTGAGCCGAACAGAATAACGCACCCCGAATTTGCCGCGGAGCTTAAAAATGCTCAAAAAAACGGCGTAACAGTTTTAGCATACAATTGCACTGTTACACCTGATGAAATTAAGATTCATAATAAAGTAAATGTAGTTTTATAATTAAGAAATCGGAAACGGAAAAATCAACCCGTCTCCGATTTTTGGTTTTATATTGTCTGCTTTTAATTAACCGAATCTTGAAAGCAGGAAACCTGCCGCAACAGCCGAACCGATAACGCCTGCAACATTCGGACCCATAGCGTGCATAAGCAGGAAGTTTGAGGGATTGTATTTTCTGCCCTCAACCTGAGAAACACGCGCCGCCATAGGAACTGCCGAAACGCCTGCCGAACCGATAAGTGGATTTACTTTGCCTTTTGTAACAACATTCATAAGCTTTGCAAAGAGTACGCCGCCTGCTGTTGAGAACATAAATGCGATAAGACCGATTATAATAACAAGAACTGTTTTAAATGCAAAGAAGGTTTTGCCCTCTGCGGTAGCGCCGACGGTTACGCCGAGCATAATTGTAACTATATTGCAGAGTGCATTTTGTGCAGTATCGGAAAGTCTGTCTGTAACACCCGATTCTTTAAACAGGTTGCCGAGCATCAGCATACCGATAAGCGGAGCTGTTGACGGAATAATAAGAACGCAAATAACGGTAACAACTATTGGGAAAATAATCTTTTCAGCCTTGCTGACTGTTCTTAATTGTTCCATTTTAACCTTACGCTCTTTTTCAGTTGTAAGGAGCTTCATAATAGGCGGCTGAATAAGCGGAATGAGCGCCATATACGAATATGCCGCAACTGCAATAGGCCCTAAAAGATGAGGAGCAAGCTTACCTGTAAGGTAAATTGCCGTCGGACCGTCGGCACCGCCTATGATAGCTATGGCAGCCGCCTCAAGAGCGGTAAATCCTTCATATCCCGGGATAAGGTTTGTAGCACAGGCAATTAAGAATGCAACATAAATACCGAGCTGTGCCGCCGCACCCAAAAGAAGGCTTGACGGGTTTGCAAGAAGCGGGCCGAAATCTGTCATTGCACCTACGCCTAAAAAGATAAGGCAGGGGAAAATACTCGATTTAACACCGCAGTAAATTAGCCTTAAAACACCCGAATCGTACCAGTGCGCCGAAGCGTCAAGTACTTCTCCGCCGGGAGTGGCAATAGCCAGTGGGTCATACATTATGTCGGGATAAATATTAACAAGCAACATTCCGAATGCAATGGGCAAAAGGAGCAACGGCTCATATTTTTTAACAATGGCAAGGTAAAGCAGGACAAAAGAAATTGCAATCATTACCCAGTTTTGCCAAGCAAGATGCACAAAGCCTGATTCTTGGAACAGGCTTATAAGAGCGTCAATAATCTGCATAGCTGTTCCTCCTTAACCAATAACGGCAAGAACAGCATCGGTTTCAACTGTCTGACCTTTTGTAACAAGAATTTGTGAAACCGTGCCCGAAACGGAGGCAACAATTTCATTTTCCATTTTCATTGCTTCAAGAATGAAAAGGACATCCCCCTCATTAACTTTTTGTCCTTGTGAAGCATTAACTTTAAGTATTGCACCGGGCATTGGTGATTTAATCTGTGTACCGTTACCTGCAATAACAGGCGCTGCGGGCGCTGACGGAGCGGCGACAGGAGCAGGGACGGGTGCTACTGGTGCTGAAACCGCATCAGTAATATTTGTAACAATAGCCTCTTCGGTTTCTGTAACGTCTACCTCGTAATTTTTACCGTTTAATGTAACAATGTATTTCATTTTTCTTCTCCCTTATTCTTCAATGAGCTTTATTGAGTTAAACTGCAATCTGTTAAGCGGAATGCCACTCTCGTTTGAAACAATTGCCATAATAATTGCAGCAGTTTTTTCATCTGTTTTGTAAAGGTCAAGTGAGCCTATGGACTGTGTTTCGGGAAGAGCCTTCAAGCTGTTATCCTTTTTCTGCTCTTTATTAACAGGATTCAAAATCTTTTCTTCTGTCTTGTTATCAGTTTTTTTGCGGGCTTTGCTTTCAACTACCCGTATTGCCTTTGAGAGTAAAACAACAATTACCGCAAGAAGAGCCAAAATAATCATAACAACGATTATTCCCGTTACCGAAACGCTTAATGCCTCGCCCATTGAAATGGTTTGCTTTAACAGCGTATTCAACATATTATTACCTCTCAGTCAATTCTCTTAATAGAATATTTAAATGTGTTCTTTGCTTTTTCTTCACGCTTGTTAAAGAAAGCTTCTGCTTGCTGCGGGAAAGCAATGTAAGAAAGAACATCTTCGTCCGATTTTGCCTTGTCACCGATTTCTGCCTTGCCTTTTTCAAAGCCATCCTCGAGCGTGTCTGCAAAACGGCAGGTAATAGGTTCATCGTCACCCAATACCTTCTTTTGAAGTTCTGCGTTAATTTCACCGGGCGCTTTGCCGTACTCACCCTTGATATAAGCCTTGATTTCCTTTGAAATGTTTTTATATCTTTCGCCGACGAGTACATTTGTAACAGCTTGGTTGCCGACCATCTGGCTCAAAGGAGTTACAAGCGGGGGATAGCCCATATCCTCACGCACTCTCGGAATTTCAATAAGCGCTTCTTCCATTTTATCAAGCGCGTGCATATCCTCAAGGTTCGCCATCATATTTGAAAGCATTCCGCCGGGAACTTTGTATGTCAGAGCATCCGTGTCTGTTACAAGTGCTTTAGGCTTCAAAAGACCTGCTGAAAGATAACCGTCACGAAGCGGCTTGAAATGGTCATTTACTTTCTTTAAAACAGCTCTGTCAAGCCCTGTTTCAAAGCCAAGACCCGTAAGTGCGTCGTGAAGCGTCTCAGTTGCAGGCTGTGAAGTGCCGCCGGAGAAGCAAGAGGTTGCAGTATCAATAATGTCGCATCCTGCCTCAACAGCTTTAAGAACGGTCATATAAGCCATTCCGGTTGTGCAGTGAGTGTGAAGAATAACAGGCATTTCGGGCATTGCGTCTTTAATTGCGCTTACAAGCTCTTTTGCCTCAATAGGAGTCATAACGCCTGCCATATCTTTAATGCAAATTGTTGAACAGCCCATTTCCTTCATTTCTCTTACGAGCTGAACGTAATTTTCAAGAGTGTGAACAGGGCTTGTGGTGTAGGAGATTGCGCCGGATGCAACAGCGCCGTTCTTTATTGTTTCGTCAACTGCAACACGAATATTTCTTGTGTCGTTAAGTGCGTCAAAAATTCTGATAACATCTATGCCGTTTTCGATGCTCTTTTTAACAAACATTCTTACAACATCGTCAGGATAATGCTTGTAGCCGAGAAGATTTTGACCTCTCAGGAGCATTTGAAGGCGTGTGTCAGGACATTTCGACTTAATTTTTCTAAGCCTTTCCCATGGGTCTTCATCGAGATAGCGCAGGCACGAGTCAAATGTTGCACCGCCCCAACACTCAAGAGAATAGTAACCTGCTTTGTTGAGCGTTTCAAGAATAGGCTCAAAGTCAGAGAAGGGCATTCTTGTCGCCATAAGCGACTGATTGGCGTCTCTGAGCACGGTTTCAGTAAACTGAACTTTCATATATATACCTCCGTATAAAATATCATATACTAATTTAAATCCAAATTTATCCATTATAAAATTATGGAATAATATTATCACAAATTCGATTTTTTTTCAAGTGAATTTACAAATATGTTAAATTTTTGTCATTCTTCATTACTTTTTGCCTTTTTACCGCTTAAAAATGTTGAAATTCCCGTAATTATTAAAAATGCGGCAAAAATATACGAAAGATATTCTGATTTCAGCGATTTCAGAAAAAATCCTGCAAAAATCGCGCCTATACATCCGCCTAAAATAACGGGGTAAATATCTTTGTACTTTATTTGTTTTTTTACAGTGTAGATTATAGTAGATATTACTGCACAGGGGATAAAAAATGCAAGGTTTATGCCTTGGGATTTTATTTGCGGCATATCGGTGAACATTACAAGATATATAATAAGAACTCCGCCTCCGCCGAATCCCATTGAGCCTACAAGCCCTGCAAGGAATGCTGCAATTGCTTTAATTAAAGTGCTCATTTCATAATCATCCTTATTCCCGCCCAAATCATAAACAGGGCAAATGCATATTTCAGTAGTTTATTTGAAGCTTTTTTTATTACAAATGTTCCGAGAACCGCTCCGGGCAGCCCGAAAGCAATATATGAATAGGTTTCGTTTAAGTTGACATTACCGCTTAAAAGATATATAATAAAACTGATAACAGTTATCGGTAAAATTGTAGCAACAGCGTTAATTTGTGCGCTTTTTTGGTCGAATCCGCATTTTTTGTAAAGAGGAACGGTCAGCATTCCGCCGCCGGCTCCTAATGTCACGTTTACAATGCCTATTGCAATTCCCGAAAAGAATTTTTTAATATTGTTCATTTTGCATTTCAACTGCCTTTGGAGGTTTTTTAATGGATAAAAATAATAAATTTCGCAGTGGACTGAATAAATATATTTATCTCGCTCTTGCCGTTTACCATATAATGATTCTTATTCCCTTCATTATTAACCGATTTCTGTGGAAAGATGTTACATCATGGTACTCATATATGCTTTTGGCGATTGATGTGCTTTATCTTTTACCGCTCGTATTTAATACATATTATTCCCTTGAAGACGGGTATTTATTTGTTTTTCAGTGGCCTTTTACAAGACTTAAAATTTATTATAACGACATTTTTATTATCGATAACGAATTTCCAAAGGATGCAGAAAAAAAATATAAGAAAAAATACGGTTTCTCAAAAGATATTATTGTAATAGGTTATTACGGTGAAATACTTGATAAAAAAGAGAAAAAGGTAAAAAAAGTTAAAAGATATGCCGCAATTTCACCGGCCGATTACAATGCGTTTATGATTAGAATAGGAGGCAAATTCTCAAGTGCCAAAAAGGTTGCCGAAAAGCTTGAGGAAACCTTGAAGATAAACGAAGAAGAGCATAAAAAGAAAAAGGCTCTTGTTGCAAAGGAAAGAAAACAGAAGGCTGATGAGAATAAACCGATTGATGTTGTTATATCTTCAAAAAAGAAAACTGATTTTAATTCCGATACAGCCGATACTGAAAAGCCTGAAAATACAACTGAATAATAACCAATAATAAAAGCCGGTACTTTTCGTATCGGCTTTGTTTTGAGATTTCAGTAAATTGCTTTCGGAAAATTCCATTTAAATGTCATTGCGAGTATTCTGAGTGAAAATGTAATTGCGGCGCCTGTGAGCATTGATATGCTTTCGCCGATTCCGTATTTAATGAGAAAACAGTATGAGGCTGAGCCTAAAATAGCAGCAACGGCATATATTCTTTTTATTAGAATAAACGGAACGGACATTGTCAGAATATCTCGGAGAAGACCTCCGCAGACCCCTGTTATCAGTCCGGAGGAAATTACAATGACAGGATTTCCAAGATACCCGTTATCAATTGCCACCTTAGCGCCGATAACAACAAACAGCCCAAGACCCAAGGCGTCAAAAACATCATTTATGTGTTCAATCTTTGCTTCTTCTTTAAGATAATTTTTGCTGAAAGACTTTGCAATCAAAAACACAATGAGTGAAACCGAAAGCGAAAGTATCAGCTCAAGGTTATTACTGAACATTACAGGGGGCGAAATGCCTAAGATTACATCACGTGTAAGTCCGCCGCCGAATGATGTTATTATTCCGAGGAGCAGCACTCCGAAAAGGTCGGTTTTTCTGCGAATAGCAATCATCGCTCCCGAAACCGAAAAAGCAACTATACCCACGTATTCGATTATAATTGAAATCCCCTGTATTACATCCATATTTTTCCCTCTCAATGCCTTGTGCTGTCTTCAAAGCATTCGCAAAATCTTGCAGCAAACGATGGTTTTTCGTTTGCTTTATAAAGATGGCCCGTGTCTCCGAAGGATATTGCTCTGAATGTTGCTATTCCTTTTTCACGCTCTTCCGTAACAATTTCCGTGACTGAAGAGGGGAGCGCAACAAAATTGTGCCAGAAAATCATCGGCGAAACGCCGAAAAGATGCGAAAGTATTACACATTCAACGCCGAAATGGCAGAATAAAACAATTGTATCGTGATTTCCGTTTTCAACTCGGAAAATTTTTCCGTCATGAATATAACCGTGCTTTTTTAAAAGCTCGTCAAGTCCGTTTGCAACCTTGAAATATTCTTCTTTGACATTGTAGGAGCTCATAAGCGGACTTTCATACCACTTTTCCGTGTAATGTAACGGCTCGCTTGTCCATTCCGAGGGCAGTCTGTCCCAGCATCCCGCAATTTTGCCGTCGGGGTATTTTACCTTGCCTTCAAATTCTCTGAGCCACGGCAATATTTCAGCCTTGCGTTTTAACGGCTTTAAGGTGTAAGATGCAGTTTTTCTTGCTCTGCCCAAGGGTGAGCAGTAATAGTATTCTGCACCCGCTTTAGTAAGCTTTTTTGCTAAATTCTTTGCTTCGGATTTACCTTTCTTTGTAAGTGAATCAATCGTATAATTCGGGTCGCCGTGACGAACTATAAGTATTCTCATAAAGCTTATTCCTTTAATGTGTGCTACATCATTTTTGTTGCTGTCATAGTAACACACCGGTTTCAATGTGTCAAGAATAAAATATTTATGAAAAGCATCATAATTACGCCCGTAATTCCGAAAATTGACGAGAACCCTAATGACCAAAAGTTAAGAGGAATTCTTATATTTATTAAAGTTCC
>DERX01000041.1:15064-32856 GCA_002361875.1 Ruminococcaceae bacterium UBA3329 | reverse complement strand
ATTCTTATATTTATTAAAGTTCCGATAAGATTAACAGCTAAAAGAGCGCAAATTCCTTGGGCGGCGGTTAAAAGTGAGCAAAGAACGAATTTTTTGTTTTTTAAGAGCAAAACCGTTTGCGCAATAAACAAAAGCCCAAACAGTATAACTAAAATTATTTTTCCTGAATTCATACGGTCACTCCTTGTCTTTCTATATATTTATTAAGGAACAGTCCTAAATATACTGATTATGTTAAATAAAAATTCATTTTTTCCGTATTGACCGCAGATGAAAAAACAAGTATAATATATAAAAAACGGATTTAACGGTGAGAATATGCAGAAGATAGTTGATACCGACATTATTGATATAATTGCATTTTCCAATGGTATTATATATACGAAAAAGAGCGAGGAGAAAAACGGTTCGGTTCGTGTTGTGTTTTACGGCTATGATATCAAACGGATGCAGAAAACGCCCGTAACCAAAAGCGTTTATTTGCTTAATAAATACGGTGCGGAGTATAAAAAAATTTCCGAACAGCTCGGCGATTATGTTTCCTGTGATGCTGACATTTCGGAGTCAAAACAAATTGTTGTTGTATATCCAAGCGGTGAAACAGGCGTTTTTTCGCAGGACGGCACAATGGCTTGGTCAAGCGATTTGCGTTATCACGAAAGTGAAATTGCAGGAGTTGTTTGTGACGGCAGGTATATTTGGAGCGTTGTTCCCGAAGAAAATTGTGTTGTAAGCTATTCGCTTTCGCATAAAAAATTCAGTATGCGAATTGGTTCAAAGGAGTCAGATTCATTCCAAAAGCCTGTTTCGATTTCAAAATATAACGATGAGCTTTACATTTGCAATGAAATTTCAAAAAAGGTCAGAGTTATAAGCCTTAAGGACTATTCAGTTAAGGATTTCCGTATTTTTGACGAGCCTGTTTATAAATATCTCCGCTCTTGCGGTAAAGAGATAGTCTGGCTTGAATCAGGAATATATATTTTGTAGTAATTTAATTAAATTTGATATAATAAAATGGATTTATAGGAGAATAATTATGAGTGAAGAGTACAATCCCGATTTGGTAACCGTCACTGACGATGACGGAAACGAGCATATTTTTGAGGAGCTTGACAGAATTGAAACCGATACGGCACGTTATGTTGCACTTTTGCCGTATTTTGAAAATCCTGAAGAAATGCTTGAGGACGACGGAGAGGTAATAGTTCTTAAGGTCAGCGAAGAGGACGGAGAAACTTATCTTGTTCAAATTGACGATGACAGTGAGTATGAAGAGATAAGCGCAATTTTTGAAGAGCGTCTTGCCGAGCTTTGGGAGGCCGAGCCGGACGACGGATTTTTAAACTAATCAATGCTTTTAAACCCTGCGAAGCCCGACAACTACGGTAAATATTAACCCAACACACTTTTAAAGGGAGTCAGTACTTTGATGTATGGGAGCAGACCTCCCGCATTTTGCGGACGAAGGGAGCACAAGTACACCAAGATGACACCCACCTGCTTACACGCAGGTTATTATTAACCGTAACCGACTTTGCGGGGGTGCGGGTGTCCGGTGGACACCTTTGAATACGAAGTATTCAAAAGCACCGACCGAGCCGGCAGGCGAGAACCGAGGCACCGAGTGCCGTACGGTGGACAAAACGCACGAGCAAAATGAGGTGAAGAAATAAGGAGTAATGCGCAGCGCTCCAAGCGAGGCTCATCATCTCATACAACTGCATTACCATGTAGGGAACGGATTCATCCGTTCCGAAGAAAACACTTAATGCCCATGAAGCGCAAAATTAAGTTCCCTGCAAGAATAGAATGAGCAGATTGCATTTTGCGGTGGGCGATGTGTTTTTTGCTTTTATTAAATACTTTTGAATACTAAAACAGCCGGAACTCATTTTTCTTGTGAATTTCGGCTGTTTCTTTTACTGCATTTATAATTTCTTATTCATCATTAAGGCTGCTTTTCTTTTACTTCTTTTTCTGATTGTCCTCTTAAATTTTCCTGTTGAATTTGTGTGTTGTGACTGCCGTCACCCTAATTTTTGTCATTCTTTGAAAGAAATTTATCGTGAAGAGATGAATTTCGATTCTTAATTTGATTTTCAGCTGCTTCAACATATTCCTGATACAGCTTTGAGCTTTCAAAATTGTCACCGCTAATCCCGTTTTCAAGCTCAACAATTCCGGGCCAGTCACCGACCGTTACTGTTCCGTCTTCGTAGGCATGACCGAAAAAGATATAATACTTTTTGCTTTCAGGCATTGTGCTGTTTTGCTCCGTTTCAATATACATAAGGCTTTTACTCAGACCGCCGGATTTATAAAGAGGAAAGATAACACCCTCTGTGAGATTGCCTTTAATATTTTTAATTACTTTAACATCACATTCTGTCCAAGCAATGTCACTTTTCTTAATTGTTTCGGGAAATTCTCTTTTGAATCTTTCGGTATTATAATCGTGCGTTTCTTCAATATACCCGACAAAAACATACGGATGAATACCCACAACTTCACGCATGTCGCCTGCGTTATATCCGGGTTCGGAAACATAATATGCGTACTTCTTCGGGGCGAGGGTGATACTGTATAAATAATAGCATCCCACTCCGAGAATCATAACAGCGCATATAACAGAAATAGCTTTTAAAATTTTTTTCATAATCGCAACGCTCCGTCTTTACTTAATTTTCGGATTGCCTTTTTTAACTGCCCTGTCGTATTTAAAATCAAAATGTTTTTTATGGTATTCCTCATAGCTTATAGATTGCTCCGCGGCATATTTTCTGTCAATTTCTTCATCCCACTTAAGATATTCGGCATAAACCTTTGCATTATAGCTTCCGTCGTCGTAATTTATATCTGCTGAACACATATAATCGAAATCTCTGTATGTGATGATTTGCTTGTTGTATGCGTCAACATATTTTCGATATATTGCTGAAGTTTCTAAATTGCTTTCATTTATTCCGTCTTCGAGTGGATATGTGCCGCCGCCTGTCATTGTGCCGTCAGGGTGAACAACACCGAAAAAAACATAATATTTTCCGACTTCGGGTAAAACATCACCATTTTCATATAAAATAATATGGGTTCTCAACTTATTTACACCGGCGACTTTATAATAAGAAAAATCCTTGCCAACAGCCAAATCTCCCTTAATATTGTTAATGACAGTAAGGCGACATTCAGTAAATTCGCTGTCATAATAGTCTACAACAGCGGGAAAATCGTGAAATAGGCGTTCTGTGTAATAATCGTGTGTTTCAATGACTTTAGCAACAAAGACATATTTTGTCGCTCCGATGTATCTGCGGGTGTCACTTAAAGCGAAAGCTCGGTCTTCCGAAACATAATCACTGTAATAACGGACTGCTTTCGGCGGAAATGCGGTTCTAAACAAAAAGTAACCGCCTGTTGTCGCAAAAACCATTGCAACGCAAGCCGCAAGTACTTTGATGCTTGAAAATGTGCGTTTGTTATTTGATTTGATACCGATGCTTAAATCGGCGGCTTCTTCTATATATTTTTCATCTATATTTTCTATGATTTCGGAAATCTTTTCTCTTTTCATATCGTGACTCCTTCCTTAATCAAATACTTTTTAAGTTTCTCTCTTGTTCTTGAAAGGCGGACAGATATATTGTGCTCGTTCCTGCCGAACTGTTTTGCAATATCGGTAATTGAATCCGAATACCAATAACGGCGTATGAATATAATTCTGTTTTCCTTATCAAGCGTTTCGAGAAACTCGCTTATAATTCGTGAGATTTCCTTTGCGTTGAATTCATCGTCTGCCGAAACGGATGATGAAAAGCAGTTTTCAAGCTCGTCTAATGTGATATCGTATGTACTTTTTCTCTTGGCGGCGGTGCCAAAACGGTGCTTCTTGATTGCAAGGTTGCGTACAATTCTGTAAACATAGCTTTGTAAGGGATTAGGATTTTGCGGCGGAATAGTATTCCACACACCGAGGTAAGCGTCATTGACGCATTCCTCAGCGTCCTGAGTGTTGTTAAGTATGTTAAATGCAATTTTTGAGCATGCTGCTCCGTATTTTTCTGACAATTCCTTAATTGCTTGTTCCGAACGCTCAAAAAACAACTGAATTATTTCCATGTCATTCATTTTACCGCCTTCCTTTCCGCCTCAACTATATACTACCGATTTATAATAATATATCTCACTTAATAGTAACATTTATTTTAGATTTTTTCTACTGCTTCGACAAAATCGATTGAATGATATCCGAAAATCGTGTCAACACTCATTTCGAATATAAAACAAAAGGAGTGTTATTTATGGATATTAAAAACAGAAAAATCATAAAAAATAGAATTTATAAAATTGAGGCGTCTGTTTTGGCGGCTTTGCTTATTGCGTGTGTGCTGAATATTTCATCATTTTCCGCAGGCTGTAAAAGCATTCGTTCAAAAATGCTCAGAATGCATGTTATTGCAAATTCGGATTCAAATGCAGACCAAGAGCTAAAGCTGAAGGTGCGAGATGCGGTGCTTGCCGAGGGCAAAGAAATTTTTGACGGTTCTGTCACCGCAGAGGACGCAAAACAAAAAATTCTGCCTGAAACCGAGCGCCTTCGCAAAGCCGCACTCGAAGTTATTGAAAACGAGGGATTCTCATACGATGTGAAAATAACTGTCGATAACGAATTTTTTAACACAAGAACATACGAAGGTTCCGTAACCCTGCCGGCAGGATATTACACAGCTGTTAAGGTGATAATAGGCGAGGGCAAGGGTCATAATTGGTGGTGTGTAATGTTTCCGCCGATGTGCTTGCCTGCGGCAACAAAAGAATGTGAGCTTTCAGATGTGCTTGATGAAAGCGAAACTGAAATTGTTGAGGGCGGAAATAAATATAAATTCAAATTCAAAATAGTGGAAATATATGAAAAAATTGCAGAAAAACTGAAATAAGTATTTACAAGTTGTAAAAAATTTAATAAAATAATAAACGGTGTTATTCGCCTTAATTAAATAGAAATGAAAGGTTGTCTATTATGCCGCTTATTATTTCACACAGGGGCGCCAACAAATATGCTCCGCAGAATACTCTCCCTGCTTTTTCGAAGGCAGTAAAGCTTATGGCTGACGGTATTGAAACCGATGTTCATCTTTCAAAAGACGGTGAAATCGTTATTTGCCATAACTACACAGTTGACGCAACATCAAACGGAAAAGGCCTTATTGACGATATGACATTTTCTGAACTTCGTAAATTCGATTTCGGCTCTTATTTCAGCTCGGATTTTAAGGGGACTTTAATTCCGACACTGTCAGAACTTCTTGAAATTGTAAAGAATATGACAATGGTTAACATTGAAATTAAGCCGCCGAAAAAGCCGAATGACCTTGTTAAACGCACAATTGACGAGGTGCATAAATTTGGGATGGAAAATAATGTAATTATTTCCTGCTTTGACCCTGAGTGTATCCGTCTTTCAAAGGAAATTGCTCCCGAAATTAAAACGGGATTTCTTTATGAAACGGGCGATTTAGCAAAAGAAGTAAGAAACTACGGAATCGCCAAATACTGTAAGGAACTGAGAGCCGATGCGGCTCATCCCGAAAAAATACTTATCACAGAAGATGAGGTTGACTCTCTTCACAAAGAGGGAATGGCAGTAAATCCGTGGACTGTAAACGAGTATGATGAAATCGTCAGCCTCACACGAATGGGCTGTGACGCATTGATTACAAATCTACCCGACTTTTGCAGAAATGTTTTGGAGGAAATGAAATGAAAGCACCGAAATACAGTATAATCCCGAAGCCGCAGCGGTATGACACGGTAGACGCCAGCTTTACCGTAACAAGTGAAACTCAGGTTCTTTGCGTTCCTGAATTTGTTGAGGCAGGTAAGTTTTTAACCGATTATTTAAAAACCAAGGCGGACGCGTCTGACGGCGCAATTAAATTTAATAAAGATGCGTCCGTTCCCAAAGAGGGTTACACCCTCAGAATTGACGAAAACGGCGTTGTAATTACAGCGTCTGACTGTGCAGGCGCTTTTTACGGTGCGGTTACACTTAAAATTATGCTTATGCAGAGCAAGAAAGAGAGCGGCAAAGCAACGCTTCTCGGCGCGGATATTTACGATTATCCGAGGTTTTCGTACAGAGGCGGTATGATTGACGAAAGCCGCCATTTCTTCGGCGCTGAAACAATTAAGCAAACGCTTGACAATATGGCTCTTTTAAAGCTAAATAAATTTCATTGGCATTTGAGCGATGACCAAGGCTTTAGAATTGAAAGTGAAAAGTATCCTTTGCTCAATTTCGTAGGCAGTAAGAGGAAATATGAGCATTTGCAGGGAAAAGATTTGCCGCTTTCCAAGATTTGCAAGCACGAAGAAGAGGAAAACGAGTATTTTCATTATTACACAAAAAACGAAATACGGGAAATTGTGGAATATGCAAAAAAAATGCATATTGACATAATTCCCGAAATCGACCTTCCCGGTCACACCTCTTGTATGATAGCCGCTTACCCTGAGCTTGTATGCGGCGGAGAAGGGTGCGAGGTTGTCACTGAAAACGGCGTATTTAAAAATGTTCTTTGCCCCGGCAAAGAGCATACATACGAATTTGTTGAAAACCTGCTTTCCGAGGTTGTTGAGCTTTTTCCGTACAAATATTTCCATATAGGCGGCGATGAGGCTCAGCTCGGTCATAAGGTGTGGAAAAACGACTGTCCCGACTGCCAAAAAGCAATAGAAGATAATAATATTAAAACTGCGGCAGAGCTTCAGTCCGTATTTATGAACAGAATAAGTGATTTTCTCAAATCTAAGGGTAAGACCTGCATTGCTTGGAACGACGGCATAACCGATATAGCAAATGATAATTTTGTTTGCCATTATTGGATTCTGAGAAATCCTCTTTGGGTAAAAAAGGAGTCAAAGAAAAGAAGCTTCATTCTTTCTCCGTCCACACATTTTTATTTCGATATGTCTTATTCCTGTATGCCGCTTAAGAAAACATATAAATTCAATGAAGCAAAATTCGGAATTACTGACGACAGCTCTGTTTTGGGTGTTGAATTTGAAGCGTGGAGCGAGTGGATAACCGATAAAGAAACACTTGAATTTTCAATTTATCCCAGAATGTTTGCTTTAGCTGAAGTTGCGTGGACAAAAGAAAAATACAAAAACTTCAAGGATTTTTACAAGCGTTTGGACTTCTTTAAGCTGTATATGAAATCCAAAAACATTAACTATTCACGTCTTGAAAAGAAAAAATTCGGTATTAAAAATGTTTCCTGCTATCATTTGGGGGTTAAGGGAAACGAGTATAAATACAACGAAACGCTGAAAGGCTGAAAGTTATCTGAGGTGGAATATGGGATTTGAAAATATAGCTATGCTTTTGAGCGGTATGGGTCTTTTGCTTTATGGAATTAAAATTTTGGGCGAAGGCTTAGAGCTTGCCGTAGGCGCAAAGCTTAAAACATTGCTTGAAAGAATGACAAAAAACCGTTTTTTTGCCGTTCTTGTAGGTTTCATAATTACAACGCTTATTCAAAGCTCAACCGCCACTACCGTTATGGTTGTCGGCTTCGTTAATACAGGTATTATGAATCTGACACAGGCGATCGGCGTTATTATGGGCGCTAATATCGGTACAACGACGACAAGCGTTCTTGTTTCTCTTGATATAGGCAAATACGCCCCGATTGCAATCGGCATAGGCGCATTTTGGTCGATGCTTGCAAAAAAGAACTTACATAAGCATTTGGGACTTGCGGTTACAGGCTTCGGTATGCTTTTCCTCGGAATGTCTTTAATGAAAACCTCAATGAGTCCGCTTGCAGAGTCCGAAATTTTCAAAAATTGGATTTTAAGCGCCGAGAACAATTACGTTTTGGCTATCGTCATAGGCGCAGTTACAGCCGCTGTTCTTCATTCTTCCGCGGCGAGCATCGGTATTTTGCAGGCTTTGGCATCAAAGGGGTTAATTCCGTTAAATTTTGCCGTATTTGTTATTTACGGTCAAAATATAGGTACATGTATTACGGCTCTTATTTCAGCAATAGGCACAAAGAAAAATTCAAAGCGTACCGCAGTTATGCATATTCTTTTTAATGTGTTCGGAACGGTATTTTTCATTGCAGTTTCTCAGTTTATCCCGTACACAAGGTGGATTGAACAGATTTGCGGTGACAACACAATGATGCAGTTGTCAATGGTTCACATCATATTTAATGTGGTTTCAACTGTTATAATGTTCCCGTTTGCTAAAATCCTTGTTAAGCTTTCCTGCCTTATTATTCCCGACAAAAACGAAGAGGGCGAAAACGATTTCAGTATGCAGTATGTTGACTCTCTTATGCTTAAAACTCCGCCCTTTGCAGTGGCTCAGGTCGCAAAAGAGGTTCACCGTATGGCTTTGCTTGCCCGCAATAATTTCAGCTTGGCGGCGCAGGATTTACTTAATAACACAACCGAGCATTTTGATGAAATTCAGCATAACGAAGATGTAATAAATTATCTTAACCATAACATTACGCCTATTCTTGTTAAAATAAACTCTCTTGATTTGGCATATCAGGATGCAAAATATATCGGCCGTGTTTTTCATGTTATAAATGATATTGAGCGTATAGGCGACCATGCACAGAATCTTTCCGAGGCGGCGCAGTCAAGGGTTAATGATAACATTCATTTTTCATCTGAAGCTGAATCCGAGCTTAAACGTATGTATGAAACAGTTCTTGACCTTGTTGACACATCAATTGAATCGTTTACAAATCAGGAAATAACTTATGACGAAGCAAGCAAGGTTAATTCGTTAGAGGAATCCATTGACAAAATGCAGGAAACCTTTGAACAGCTTCATATTGACCGATTAAACGACCGCTCCTGCGACACCAAGGCGGGTATGCTGTTTGTTAATACAATTACTGATTTTGAAAGAGTCGGTGACCACGCAACAAACATTGCATGGGCAGTTTTCAAAAAGCCGAACTGATAAATTTTTATATGTAGGGTGATATTATGTCAAAATGGGATAAAGACTATCTTGATTTATGCAGAAAAATTCTGTCAGAGGGGACAGAGGTTGAAAACAGAACAGGGATAAATACAATAAAAATTCCGTCGCATCATTTTCATTTTGATTTGTCGGAGGAGTTTCCCGTATTAACAACAAAACAGCTTTTTATCCGTCAGGCAATTCTTGAAATGCTGTGGATATATCAGGCACAGTCAAACGATGTTCGCTGGCTTAAAGAGAGAAATGTTAACATTTGGAACGAGTGGGAAATTGACGAAAACGGTATTTGGAATGCTGTTCAGTTGCTTCCCGATGAAAACGGCAAGCTTGTTAAAACCGAGGTTCATAAAAATTTCGGCAAGGAGTTTGCCCACACAATAGGCACCGCTTACGGATATATCGTAAACAAATTTCAAATGACGCAGAATTTGATTGACAAAATTAAAAATCATCCCGAGGACAGGCGAATGATAATGACACTTTGGCAGAACGATTACCTTGACACTGCAGTTCTCCCGTCCTGCGTTTGGTCAAGCGAATGGGATGTTACCGACGGAAAACTCAACGCGTGGGTTCATCAGCGCTCATGTGATGTTCCGCTGGGACTGCCCTTTAATGTCACGCAGTATGCGGCTCTTCTCTGTATGCTGGCGCAGGTGTGCGGCTTAAAACCGGGCACGCTTGACTGGAGCATAAAGGACGCGCATATTTATGTAAATCAAGTGAGCGGAATAAAAGAGCAAATCAAGCGTCAGGACGAAAATGAGGATATTCCTGCTCCGAAGCTTTGGCTTAACCCCGAAATTGACGATTTCTTTAAATTTGACAATTCAAAGGATTGCAAGGACATAAAGCTTATTGACTATGAGCATATGGGTAAAATTTCTTTCCCGATTGCACAGTAAAGGAGAGAAAAAATATGACAGTTTCAATGATAGCCGCTGTCGGTAAGAACCGAGAGCTTGGAAAGAACAACGATTTAATATGGCACTTTAAAGAGGATATGAAATTCTTCCGTGAAACTACAACGGGCAACACTGTAATTATGGGAAGAAAGACCTTTGAGTCGCTCCCTCACGCACTGCCAAACAGACAGAATATTGTTATTACAACAAATGCAGATTATGTTGCCGACGGTGCAGAAGTTGCAGGGGGCGTTCAAGAAGCGCTTAAAGCGGCTAAAAACGATAATGTGTTCATTATAGGCGGCGGCAGGATTTATGATGAATTTTTAAAGTATGCCGACAAGCTTTATTTAACCGAAATAGACGGCGAATGTGTGGATGCGGACACATTTTTCCCAGAGTTTGATAAATCACTTTATACATCGGAAAAGTTGACTGATTTTACTGCCGACGGAATACATTTTTCGCACATTTTATATACTAAAATTAAATAACATACGACAGGGCGGATATTTGTTACCGTCCTATTTTTATTGAAAAGGATAATAACAATGATTAGAAATGTTAAAATCTCGGATTATAAAGACATTACAAAAATTTGTAAAAACGATTTAGGTTATGACGCAGATGAATTGCTTGTGAAAAGCAGAATAGAAAATCTTGACAGTAACCGTGAAGCAGTTTTTGTCGCCGTTTGTGATGAGAAAACGGTCGGTTTTGTTCATTGCGAGATTTATAATACTCTTTATTTTGAATCGCTTGTCAATATTCAGGGACTTGCCGTGTCTGCCGAATACCGCAGAAAGGGTTTCGGCAGGGAGCTTATGTATTCGGCAGAAGAATGGGCAAAGCAAAAGGGAATAAGTAAAATAAGACTAAATTCCGGTTTAAGCCGTAAAGACGCTCACACATTCTATCGCAATTTGGGATACGGCGACGAAAAACAGCAAATCAGATTTTTCAAGAGTATATAAAAAACTCCGACAACAATTAACTGTCGGAGCATTTTTGTGTTTATTATAATTATTAAAGAGAATTAACAATTTCCATTGTATCTCTTGCAATAACAAGCTCTTCGTTTGTTGGGATAACAAACATACGAACCTTTGAGCCGGGAACGGAAATTTCAACCTCTTCGCCTCTGATGTGGTTCTTTTCTTCATCAATGTCAGTGCCGAGAAATTTGAGCTTTTCTGCAACTCTTGTTCTGTATTGAGGATTGTTTTCGCCGATACCGCCTGTGAATACAACAGCGTCAATTCCGCCCATAGCCGCCGCAAAAGCGCCGATGTATTTTGTAAGCTGGTGGCAAAGCATTGATTCAACAAGCTTTGCACGCTCGTCGCCGTCTTTTGCTCTCTGCTCAATTGTTCTGTTGTCGCTTGTGCCTGCAATGCCGAGCATACCGCTCTTTTTGTTCATAAGCGTGTCCATCTCGTCAGGTGTAAGATTGTGTGATTTCATAATAACGGGGATAATTGCAGGGTCAATTGAACCGCAGCGAGTACCCATAATAATTCCCTCAAGAGGAGTAAGACCCATTGTTGTGTCAAAGCATTTGCCGTCTTTTACAGCGGAGATTGAAGAACCGTTTCCAAGGTGGCATGTAACAATTTTTGTGCCTTCGGCCTTTCCGCCGAGAAGTTCAATGCATCTTCCTGCAACATATCTGTGAGATGTACCGTGGAATCCGTATTTTCTTATGCCGTCTTTTTCGTAGAACTCATAGGGAAGAGCGTACATATAAGCATAGTCAGGCATTGTCTGGTGGAAGCCTGTGTCAAAAACAGCAACCTGCGGGACATCCATAATTTTTTCGCAGGCCTCAATACCCTTAAGGTTAGCAGGGTTGTGAAGAGGGCCGAATTTAAAGCACTCTTTAACAGCCTCTTTCATCTCTTCTGTTACAAGAACGGAAGAAGAGAATTTCTCCGCGCCGTGAAGAACTCTGTGGCCTACTGCACCGATTTCGTCCATTGATTTGATAACGCCGTGCTCTTCGCTTACAAGTGTGTCAAGAACTAACTGAATTGCTTCGCTGTGGTCTTTAAGCGGGTGTGCTTCTTTAATGTTTTTTGAAGTGTCAGACGGAACCTTATGTGTAAAGGTTGCGTTGTCGTCTCCGATTTGTTCGCAGATTCCCTTTGCAAGTAAATTTTCATTTTCCATATCAATTAACTGATATTTGAGCGATGAACTGCCTGCGTTGATAACGAGTACTTTCATGAATTATCCTCCGATTTTTATATGTATTGAAATTTAAACGATAATATTATATACTTAATATAAAAGTTTTTCAAGTATTAAACGCATTTCTTTTAGGGGAAGTTATAATGGAACATGAATTTCAGTCGCATACATTTGAGCCGATTTTTAACGGTAAATCAAAAATTTTAATTTTAGGAACTTTTCCGTCGGTAAAATCACGGGAAAATAACTTTTATTACGGTCACCCTCAAAACAGATTTTGGTCTGTTTTAGCCGAAATACTTAAAACTGAAACACCTTGTTCAATTGTTGAAAAGAAGAAAATGCTTCTCGAAAATAAAATAGCAATTTGGGATGTCGTGGGCTCCTGTGAAATATCAAATTCGTCAGATATGTCTATCAAAAATGTTGTGCCGAATGACATAAGTGTAATCCTTGAAAATTCAAATATAAAAACTGTTTATGCAAACGGCAAAACAGCCGAAAAGCTGTATAATAAATATTTACTGAAAGAAACCGAAAAAGAAATAATCCCGTTGCCGTCAACGAGTCCCGCAAATGCGGCTTTCAGTAAAGAAAGACTTGTAAAGGCTTGGGAAATCATTAAAGAGGATTTAGAAAAATGAGCGTAATCGGTATTATTTGCGAATTTAACCCATTTCACAACGGACATAAATATTTAATTGACTCAGTAAAAAAAGACGGCGATACGGTAGTTTGCGTAATGAGCGGAAACTTTGTTCAGAGAGGCGAAAGCGCAGTTGCCGATAAACGCATAAGAGCAAAAGCCGCTCTTTCCTGCGGTGCTGATTTGGTTATTGAGCTTCCGGTTGCTTTTTCTGTTTCGGGCGCTCAAACCTTTGCGAGAGGCGGAGTAAAGCTGCTTGATTCTTTGGGTTGTATTGATACAATTGCTTTCGGCAGTGAGTGCGGCGATACAGAAAAGCTGAAAAAAGCCGCCAAATCTTTAAATGACAGTAATGTTCAAAACGAAATTAACAGCCTTATGCAAACAGGCATAACCTTTGCCGCTGCCCGTGAAAAAGCAGTCAGAAAAGTGTTTGGTGACGAAACGGCTGACATTTTGAAGAATCCCAACGATATTTTGGGAGTTGAATATATTTCCGCTCTGAATTTTTTACATTCAAAAATCAAACCGCATGCTGTTTCCCGAAAAAGTGTATCTCATAACAGTAAAAATTCCGACGGAGTTTTCGCCTCTGCAATGCTTATCCGTGAAAAAATGCGAAACGTTGAAGATTATCGGGAATTTATGCCCGACAAAGCATTTGAGGTTTTGCAAAAAGCCGCTGAAGAGGGAAAAGCACCGTCAGATTACAGTAAACTTGAAATGCCGATTCTTGTATTTTTGCGTAAAGCCACGGCGAAAGATTTTATCGGTGTTCCCGATGTTTCCGAGGGGATAGAAAACCGAATACTTGCGTCATCTCACAATGCGAATACACTTGCGGAAGTGTTTGACGGTGCGAAAACCAAGCGTTATACGCACGCACGAATACGCCGAATAGTTCTCTGCGCATTTTTAGGAATAAAAAAATCTCATATTGCGTGTGGTATGCCGTATATTCACATTTTGGGATTTTCCGAAAACGGCAAACAGCAGTTATTACCTGAACTAAAAAATGCAAAATTGCCCGTAGCAGTCAGAGCAAGCGATTTTTCCTCTTGTGGAGCTGTTGCGAGCGAAAGCTTTAAGCTTGAATGTACCGCAACGGATATTTATAACTTAACACTTCCAAAAATCCGAAACTGCGGAACGGAAATGACAGATAATCCCGTTGTTATTGTGTAAAATTTGCAAGATTTCCTGCAAATGCTTGATTTTTTTTCTTAAAAATTATATTATATTAGCAGTATTTTTACGGAGATGTTTATTTGAAAGAGTTTGTTTTTACAAAAACCGATATTTCTGAATTAAAGCTGTCTAAAGGTCATAAAAAGCTTGTAAAATACATTGCGGAAAATTACGATAAGGCGGCGTTTATGACTGCCTCAAAGCTCGGCGAAAAAGTAGGCTTGAGTGAATCTACCGTTGTAAGGTTTGCGGGTATTTTGGGCTTTAAAGGCTATCCCGAGCTTCAAAAAGAGCTTCAAAGAATGGTCAAGTCAAAGCTGACAGCCGTTCAGCGAATGGAAGTGTCCGACAGTCTTGTAGCAGATGAAAATGCGGTTATTAAGCTTATGAATGCGGACATTGGTCTTATCAGGGACACAATAGAAAATGTTTCTAAGGACGGTTTTAACAGCGCTGTTTCCGCAATAAACAACGCAAAACGGATTTACATTCTCGGCGCAAGAAGCTCTTCGGTGCTTGCAAGGTTTATGTATTTTTATCTAAATCCTGTTTTTGAAAATGTTGTTTTGGTTGAAACAACAAGTGAGGGCGAATTGTTTGAGCAGATGTTCCGAATAGGGGAAGAGGATATTTGCATAGCGTTGAGCTTTCCGAGATATTCAAATCAAACAATAAAGGCGCTTCGCTTTGCAGGCGACAGGGGAGCGAAAACAGTCGCAATAACCGATTCAGACGAATCGCCGATTGCAAAGCTTGCCGACATTTTGCTTGTCGCCAAAAGCAGTATTGTGTCGGTTGTCGATTCTTTGGTAGCGCCTTTAAGTCTTATAAACGCTTTGGTTGCGGCAGTTACATTTTCAAGACGTGAGGAAGCATATAATAATTTTAATGAATTGGAGCATATTTGGGACGAATATCAGGTCTATGATATGTAATTTTGATTATGAGTAAAAAAGTAATTGTAATAGGTGCAGGCGCCGCCGGTCTTATGTGTGCGGGTAAATGTGCTGAAAGAGGACACGCTGTAACTCTTTTTGAAAAAAACAGCCGCGTGGGCAGGAAAATAATGATAACGGGCAAGGGCAGGTGCAATGTGACAAATTATTGCAACAGTATTAGTGACCTGCTCGAAAATATTCCCGAAAACGGCAAATTTCTTTACAGTGCATTCGGTAAATGTATGCCATGCGATATTATGGCTTTTTTTGAAGATATGTGCGTGCCGTTAAAGGTAGAGCGCGGAAACCGTGTTTTTCCCGAAAGCGACAAAGCAGTGGATATTGTTGACGCACTTAAAAAATATATCGATAAAACAGGCGTTACCCTTATAAATTTGGCTGTTTCCGATATAATAACAGAAAACGGAAAGGCTGTCGGAGTTAAGACAGAAAACGGCAGTTCGTATTATGCTGATGCTGTTGTCGTTGCAACGGGCGGAATTTCCTATCCTCTTACAGGTTCTACGGGCGACGGATACAAATTTGCAGAGAAAACAGGTCATACTGTAACGCCGCTTCGTCCGTCTTTAGTCGGTCTGAAATGCCAAGAGGGATGGTGCGAGGGGGCGGCAGGTCTTTCGCTTAAAAATGTTGCTTTAAAAATTGAAGATACAGTTAAATCAAAGATGATTTATACTGATTTCGGCGAAATGCTTATAACTCATGTCGGCGTTTCAGGACCTATGGTGCTTTCGGGCAGTGCTCACCTTAGAAATATGGAAAACGGCAGGTATATTCTTCACATTGACTTAAAACCAGCGCTTTCCGAAGAAAAGCTTGAGGCAAGGCTTATAAGAGAGCTTTCCGAAAACGGCTCAAAGGCTGTAAAATCAGCGGTGTTAACGCTTGTTCCGTCCTCGCTTGTAAATGTAATACTTAAGAAGAGCGGACTTGCAGGCTCGGAAAAATGCGGAAATATTACAAAGACTTCAAGACAAAATCTTTTGCGCACTCTTAAAGATTTAACCTTAACCGTCAAGGACTTTTGCCCGATTGAAGAGGCAATTGTAACCTCGGGCGGTGTAAGCGTTAAAGATATTGATCCGAAAACTATGATGTCAAAGAAAACGGAAAATCTTTATTTCATAGGCGAAGTAATTGATGTTGACGGCTACACGGGAGGATTTAATTTGACGATAGCTTTTTCTACGGGGTATCTTGCAGGAATAAGCATTTAAATAATAAATCCGAAATAATTCAAAATCAATTACAAATAATAACTTTGAAATTTTGCATCAGATAGCAATATTTACATTCAAAAAATATAACACTTAAAGGAAAGGCTGTGTGATTTTATTATGATTAACATTGCAATTGACGGACCTGCCGGTGCAGGCAAAAGCACGGTGGCAAAGGGTGTTGCCGCAAAGCTTGGATATATTTATGTTGACACGGGCGCTCTTTACAGAGCAATTGGGGTTTATACACTGAGAGCGGGCGTTGACACAAAAGACGAAGAAGGTGTTTCTGCACTTCTCCCTGAAATAAATGTCGAATTAAAATTTATCGACGGTGTTCAGCATGTATTCCTTAACGGTGAAGATGTATCCGTGGATATAAGAACTCCCGACGCTTCAATGGCGGCTTCAAATGTGTCTGCAATTCCGTCTGTCCGTTCATTCCTTTTTGATTTACAAAGAGATATTGCAAGCAAAAATAACTGCATAATGGACGGCAGAGATATAGGCACAGTTGTTCTGCCGCACGCTCAGGTTAAAATTTTCCTTACGGCAGACCCTGAAGAGCGTGCTATGAGACGTTACAAGGAGTTAATCATAAAAGACCCCAATGTTAAATATGATGATGTTTTGGCTGATTTAAAAGTGCGTGATTATCAGGATTCCCACCGTGAAATTGCACCGCTGAAGCCTGCAGACGATTCTGTTGTATACAATACTACGGGAAGCACGCTGGAAGAATCGGTTGAAAAAGTAATTAACATTATAAAGGAGAAAACAAATGGCTAAAAAGGTTGAGTTTGACTATTCGTCTTTTCAAAGCTATAAAATGATGAATGCAATTCGTCCGCTTTGTATGTTCCTTTGCAAGGCGAAATATCATGTTGAGTTCCGAGGTACTGAAAATCTTGACAGAAAAGGCGGGTTTATTATAGCGCCGAACCACATTTCAGCACTTGACCCGATGTTTATTGCGATGGCGTCAAAAAGACTTTTCCACTACATTGCAAAAGAAGAGCTTTTTGAAAATCCCATTATGTCAAAGGCGCTTGTTCACCTTAACGGATTTCCGATAAGAAGAGGCATAGGAGATATGAATGCGGTGAATTACGGAATTGAGCTTGTTCGCAGGGGAGAGGTTCTCTGTATTTTCCCCGAGGGCACACGCTCGCCCGACGGCACGCCCAAAGCCGCAAAATCCGGCGTCGGGTACATAGCGAGAGCCACAAGAGCCGATGTCGTTCCCGTTGCGATTTATAAAGAGAAAACAGAAAAAGGCGGAACAAAGGTAATAATAAATATAGGCGAGGCTATTCCGAACTCTTCTCTCGGCTTTACCGAAAACGGCAAGTCAAAGGAAAACAAAGCCGCTGCAAAAATGATTATGGATAGAATAACCGCCCTTTGGGAGGAATGTAAGTGAAAATTACATTAGCCAAAACCGCTGGATTTTGTTTCGGCGTTGACAGAGCGGTTAAAACCTTGGAAAAGCTGTCTGAAAGCGGCGAAAAGGTTTGCACTTTAGGGCCTATTATTCATAATCCGCAGGTTGTTGAGCATTTTAAGCAAAAAGGCATAAATATAATTGACAGTATAAGCGAACATGAAGACGGCACAACTGTAGTTTTGCGTACTCACGGTGTTGAAGCATCAATTATAGATTATTGCGATAAGAAT
>DERX01000041.1:0-14811 GCA_002361875.1 Ruminococcaceae bacterium UBA3329 | reverse complement strand
GATTATTGCGATAAGAATAATATAAAATATATTGATGCAGCATGTCCGTTTGTAAAGAAAATACATAAGATTGTTCTTGAAAATACAGATGAAAATACTTGTCTTTTGATTGCAGGTGATGCCAATCACCCCGAGGTTATCGGAATAAGGAGCAGGGCAAGGGGAAAATATTTCACCTTTAATTCTTCACAGGAATTTGAAAATTTGCTTAAAAACAACACTTTTCTCGAAAAAGAACGGGTAATTATTGTCGCTCAAACAACTTTTAGCATAAAAGAGTGGAAAAAATGTGTAGAAATTGCAAAATTACTCTGTACAAATGCTTTGATTTTTGATACAATATGTAATGCGACCGAAGAAAGGCAGACAGAAGCACTTGTTTTGTCAAAGAAAAACGATGCTATGATAATAATCGGCGGCAGGACAAGCTCAAACACAGCTAAGCTCAAAGCTGTGTGCGAACCGCACTGTCTGACTTATTTGATTGAAACTGCTGATGAGCTTTTGGACATAGACATTGGCGGAATCAATTCAATAGGCGTGACTGCCGGTGCCTCGACACCTGACAGTACAATTAAGGAGGTAATAAACACAATGTCCGAATTTAATGAAAAAAGTAATCCGATGAACGACGAGTTTCAGCAGATGCTCGATGAATCTTTTGATAAAATGAGCACAGGCAAATATGTTGCCGGTACAGTTGTAGGATTCACAAACACAGAAATCCAGGTTGAAATTCCGGGAAAGAAACACGCAGGTTATGTTCCGTTTGACGAGTACAGCGATGATCCTTCGGCGGATCCAAAGGCCGAACTTAATGTCGGCGATGAAATTAAACTTATTATTATGTCAACAAATGACGCTGAAGGCACAATGAAGCTTTCAAAGCGTCTTGCAGACAGAAATGCTATTTGGGAAGATCTTGAGGCTGACGATACTGTCCGTGAAGGCAAGGTTACAGGTATTGTCGGTGAAAATAAAGGCGTTTTCGTTCAAAGCGGCGCTATCAGAGTATTTGTTCCTGCTTCTCTTGCAAAGGCACGCAAAAATGACAGCCTTGAAGAGTTAATAGGCAAAACAGTTGAATTTAAAATTATTGAGGTTGAAAAGAACAGAAGAAGAGTTGTCGGCTCAATCCGTGATGTTATTGCCGCAAAACGCCGTGAAGTTGAAGAGGCATTTTGGGCAAATGCCGCAGAGGGCAATACATACACAGGCACAGTAAGAAGCCTTACTTCTTACGGCGCATTCGTTGACCTTGGCGGAGTTGACGGAATGATTCATATTTCAGAGCTTTCATGGACTCGTATTAAACACCCGTCAGAGGTTGTAAATGTTGGCGACACTGTTGAGGTTTATATTAAGGCTCTTGACGCTGAAAATAAAAAGATTTCACTCGGCTATAAGAAAATTGAGGACAATCCGTGGGAAATCCTTAAGCGTGATTATCCTGTTGATTCCGAAATCGATTGCAAGATTGTAAGTCTTACATCATTCGGCGCATTTGCACAGATAATCCCCGGCGTTGACGGACTTATTCACATTTCACAGATTGCTTACAAGCACATCGGTTCTCCTGCTGAGGTACTTAAAGTAGGCGAAACAGTAAAAGCAAAGATTATGGAGATTGATTTTGACAAGAAACGCGTAAGTCTTTCAATTAAGGCTTTGCTCCCTGAACCTCAAATCGAAGAGGTTGCCGCTTCTGCTGAAGAATCGACACCTGCTGAAGAGACTGCTCCTGCCGAAGTTCAGGATGCACCTGAAGAGGCTGTTGAGGAATAATAAGGCATTATTGCTAAAAAAGAAATTTGGGTCAGTTGATGCCTTGCATACGCTGACCCGTTTTTTCATAGGTAAAGTATAAAAAGGAAAGGGATTTTTTATGAAAAAAGGGTTACTTATATTCAGCTCCGTTGCCGCAGGTGTAGGCTCTGCGGCGGCAGGCAGCTTGGCGTATTTAAAGAAAAAGGGTATTTGTCCGAGATGCGAAATAAAAAAAGCAGCCGCAAGGCTTCATAGAAATTATGTAAATAATGCGCCTTATGATAACGGCACCTGTCTGACTCCGCCTATGGGCTGGTCAAGCTGGAATTGCTTCAGAAACAAAATCAGTGAAGATGTAATTCTTGATATAGCAAAAGCCGTTAAAGAGTCAGGTCTTGCGGATGCCGGCTATGTATATATCAATTTAGATGACTGCTGGCAATCATCCATGAGAGATGAAAACGGCAAATTACAGGGTGACCTCGGCACATTCCCGCACGGAATTAAATGGCTCACGCAGGAAATAAACAAATTAGGTCTTAAAATGGGCATTTACTCCTCCAACGGAACGCTCACTTGTGAGGATTTGCCTGCATCTCTTAACAAAGAAAGAATTGACGCAGACACCTTTGCCGAATGGGGAATAGAGTATTTTAAATACGACTATTGCCACAATGTGCCGTTGCCCACTGCCGCGCCGTATATCGACAGCGTTGCAATAAGCGGAAACGGCATCGAAAAAGAAGTTATATACAAGGCTTCCGACGCTGTACTCTCGGGCGAAGCAAAGGCGGTTTTTGAGAATAACGGCAATTCTTATGTGAAAGGGCTTTGCAGTGGTATAGGCACAATTACATTCAATAATATTGAAGTGCCGAAGAGCGGTGAATATGTTTTAACTCTTATAATGAAAAAGTATGACAGCGATGCAAAATACTGCGTTGCGACAGTTAACGGTACATCAAAATATGAAGTTCTTGTTCCCGAATGTAAAGCATTTTCCCGTGAAGGCAGATTTCAAATTAAAATTCGCTTAAATGAAGGCGTAAACATTATTTCGCTAACAAATCCCGTCGGCTCGGAGCAGGACAGCGCTGCTGTTCTTTATGAACGAATGGGCAAGGAACTCAAGCGAGCAACTAAAGAATATGCCGAAAAGAACAATTGCGATGAAAAGAAAATTGTATTTTCAATCTGCGAATGGGGTAAAAACCGCCCGTGGAAATGGGGCGGCAGTGCAGGTAATATTTGGCGAACTACTCCCGATATTTTTGCAAGCTGGGCTTCGGTTTTAGGCATTTATGAGGTTAATGTAAGACTTAGAAAATATGCTCACCCCGGTGCGTTTAATGACCCCGATATGCTTGAGGTCGGCAACGGCAACTTAACTTATGAAGAAAATAAATCCCATTTCACACTTTGGGCAATGATGGCGGCACCGCTTATTTTGGGCAATGATATACGCACATTTTTAAAGCCGGACGGTACTGTTGACAAGGACAGCAAAATACTTAAAATACTTACAAATAAGGATATTATTGATGTTGACCAGGATGCAAAGGGCATTCAGTGCGAAAGGGTAAAGAGCAATGGTGTTACAGATATTCTTGTAAAGCCGCTTGAAGAAAACGGGGTTGCTCTTTGCTTCTTCAATAAAGGTCCTGCAAAAGCGAAGATGTCATATACGGTTGAAGAGCTTTGCAACCGAATAGATGTAACTCTTCCAAAATCGTCAAAATATATTTGTAAAGAGCTTTGGAGCGGAGAAGTTACCGAAACAGCCAATGTTATTTCTGCTGAAGTGCCAAGTCACGGCGTTGCTGTATGGAGAATTTCAGCTCAGACAAAATAAAGTCCGCAATATCAAATAAACAGAATGAAACAAATGAAATTGCATACCAACAGGCGGAAAATGCAAGTGAAATCTGTCCGAAAAGGTTAAATTTCATACCGCTGTAATCCCATACGTGCATATTAAAACATCTGTTTACAATTAAACCTACGGTGAGCTCCAAAGCTGTAACGGCAAACATTCCGTAAAATGCTTTTATTAAATTTGATTTTCCTTCTGTATATTTGTTAATAATATAAAAGGATAAAAACGCCGCACCGCCCGTCAGCATCATTGACCAGTGTGTGTACCCTCGGGTTGTCACCTCAATAATCGGGTAAAAGGCGGCACCGACGAGAAATACCGTAAAATAAATTCCTGTATTTTTCATATTTATCACCGAGGTTATTTTAACCCGATTTTTGATTTTAATTACTTAAGGAGTGGAAAAGCAGTGTCGGATTTTGAAATAAAAAAAGCACGTGCAGAAGAGCTCAGAAAAGAACTGAATCATCACATTTACCGTTATTATGTTGAAAATGAGAACGACATTTCGGATTTTGAGTATGATATGCTTATGCGTGAGCTTGTAAATATTGAAACTGATTTTCCAGAATTGATAGCTCCCGATTCGCCGACTCACCGAGTAGGCGGTCAGGCAGACGGTCAGTTTCAAAAGGTTACGCATACCGTTAAAATGGAGAGCCTTCAAGATGCATTTGACCGCTCCGAGGTTGAGGACTTTAACAGAAGAGTTGTTGACGCTGTAAAAAATGTCACTTATGTTGTTGAACCTAAAATTGACGGTCTTTCCGTTTCACTCGAATATGTAAACGGTGTGTTTACAAGGGGTTCGACAAGAGGCGACGGAACTGTTGGTGAAGATATTACCGCAAATCTTCGCACGGTAAAATCAATCCCTCTTCGTCTTAAAACAGACCTTCCGTTTATCGAGGTCAGGGGCGAGGTTTATATGCCCAGAGATGTTTTTTATAAAATAGCCGAAGAGCAGGAAATGAGCGGAGAAAAGGTATTTAAAAATCCCCGTAATGCCGCCGCAGGCAGTCTACGGCAAAAAGACCCAAAGATTACCGCAAAGCGCAATCTTGATATATTTGTATTTAACATTCAGCAAATTGAGGGCAAAGAGCTTAACAGCCATTATGAATCTTTGCAGTATATTAAAGAACTCGGGTTTAAAACTGTCCCGTTTTTTAACAGGTTTGACAGTATTGACGGCGTGTTCGGAGAGATTGAACGCATCGGCAGTATCAGATATACTTTGCCCTTTGACATTGACGGAGCAGTTATTAAGGTTGACGATTTTTCTCAGCGTGAAGCGCTCGGTTCAACCGCAAAAGTGCCGAGGTGGGCGCTTGCGTGGAAATATCCGCCCGAAGAAAAAGAGACTACTCTTCTTGATGTTGAAATTAATGTTGGCAGAACGGGCGTATTAACGCCGACAGGCATTTTTTCTCCCGTTATTCTTGCGGGTACAACCGTCAGCCGAGCAACTCTTAACAATGAAGATTTTATAAAGGAAAAGGATATAAGAATAGGCGATACTGTGATTATCCGAAAAGCTGGGGATATAATTCCCGAGGTTGTTTCGGTGGTCTCCCATTCTAATTCTTCTGTTCCGTTCGAATTTCCTAAAGTTTGTCCGTCCTGCGGTGCACCCGTTTTCCGTGAAGAGGGTGAAGCAGCAATTCGGTGCGATAACCCGGACTGCCCTGCACAGCTTTTACGAATACTCATACATTTCTGTTCAAGAGATGCTATGAACATTGACGGAATGGGCGAATCTGCAGTTGTATCACTTGTAAATGCAGGTCTTATCAATTCAATTCCCGATATTTTCCGTTTGGATTACAATGCGGTGTCAAGACTTGAAGGCTTCGGCAAAAAAAGTGCCGAAAACTTAAAAAAATCCATTGAAAAAGCAATGGATAACGATTTGTCAAAGCTTGTTTTTGCATTCGGTATTCACCATATCGGTGCTAAAAATGCAAAGTTGCTTGCTGACAGATTTAAAACTCTTGACGCACTTTCCTGTGCAGCGAAGGAAGAAATAACTGCGATTGACGGCATAGGTGACATTATGGCTGACTCAATAATTGACTATTTCTCCCTTGAAACAACAAAATTTATGATTTTACAGCTTAAAGTGCTCGGAGTTAACACAGAGAGCAAGGAAGAAGTGACCGACATAAGATTTGAGGGGCTTACATTTGTTGTTACAGGTACACTTTCAAAATATAACAGAAAAGAGATTGAAGCGCTCATTGAATCTTACGGCGGAAAAGCGTCTGCAGCTGTTTCAAAGAAAACCAATTATGTTCTTGCAGGTGAGGCGGCAGGCTCAAAGCTGCGAAAAGCAAATGAATTAGGCGTGACGGTCATTTCGGAAGAAGATTTTGAAAAAATGATAGCGGAATAAAAAAATAAGGGCGATTTTCAAATCGAATGAAAGTCACCCTTAATTTTTTATAAACTGTCATTGTAAAATGCTTCTTTGAACCACACATCATTAACGGTAAATGCTTTTCCGTTAATGTATTCCAAAATTCCTGAATCGCTTTTAAAATCAAAAATAAGCTTGTATGAATAAAGACATTGCTTTTTATAACCGTATTTTTTGTTTTGGGCGTTTGTACCGTATTTTCCGTCGCCTAAAAGCGGATGACCGATTGAGGCGAAATGCGCGCGGATTTGGTGTGTTCGGCCTGTTAAAAGCTCAACCTCAATAAGACTTAAACCGTTTTTACTGTCGAGCACTGTGTATTTTGTGCGGATTTCTTTTGAGTCGCCAATTTGATTTTTTGATATTTTTACAATATTTTTATCTTCATTTTTCAGAAGATATCCTTCCAAAAGACCGCTTTTTTCTTTCGGCGTGCCGTGAACAATGCAAAGATAAAACTTGTGCAGCTCTCTGTCTTTCATTTTT
This sequence comes from Ruminococcaceae bacterium UBA3329, assembly GCA_002361875.1. Lineage (GTDB taxonomy): Bacteria > Bacillota > Clostridia > Oscillospirales > Acutalibacteraceae > Fimenecus. The sequence continues at coordinate 8,263 of DERX01000041.1, read as the reverse complement.
TGATTTAAAATCCGAAGTGACTCTGCATTTTTTGCCGCAATAACAATTCCGCCGGTGTTTCGGTCGATTCTGTTTACAAGGGCAGGTACAAATGAGCTTTCTGCGTCAGGGTTAAATTCGCCTTGTTCATAAAGATAACGCTTAATTCGGTTTATTAGAGTGTCAGTGTATTCCTTGTCATCGGGGTGGCAGAGAACTCCCGCTTTTTTATCGCAAAGAATTATGTTTTCGTCCTCATATACAATATTAAGAGTTTTTGATGCCTTTAAAAAGTCATATTTTTGCGGTGCTGTTTCAAAAAACTCATCGTTAATATACATTTCAACAATGTCACCCTGCTGAAGTTTTGTTGAAATTTCAGCTCTTTTTCCGTTGACCTTAATGCGCTTAATTCTTATATATTTGTAAAGAAGCGTTTTTGGCAGCAGAGGAACGGACTTGGTTACAAACTTATCAAGCCGCTGTCCGCTGTCGTTTTTATTTATTGTGAAGCTTTTCATTATTATTCCCTCAAATCAAGCATTGCGATTACATTTTATGATAACACATTTTATATTTAATTTCAAATTTTTTATTAAACTGCTTGACAAAATAATGTCTTTATGATAGTATAATAGCACATTAACACATTAGCACTTTAGCAAATTAAAGTGTAATATTTTTATAGGAGAGTTACATATGAAAATGAAAAAGTTACTTGCTGCAGTAATGGCTTTGCTTATGGTCGTTACTTGCTTTGCCGCATGTGGTAAAAAGGCTGAGCCTACTGACACACCGAGTCAGAGTGAAACAACAAAGAAGAAATTTATAATGGGTGTTGACTCTGAATATCCTCCTTTTAGCTATTTGGATGACAAGGGTGAATACACAGGCTTTGATATTGAGGTTTGTAAAGCTGCCTGCGAATATCTCGGTTGGGATTTTGAAGTGTTTGCAGTTAACTGGGATAATAAGCTTATTCAGCTTGATTCCAACGAATGTGATTGCGTTTGGTCAGGTATGACAATCTTGCCGTCTATGACAGAAAAAGGTTATATTATTTCAAAGCCTTATTTTGATAATAAGCAGGTTCTCCTTGTAAAAGAAGACAGCGGTTTTAATTCTTCCAAAGATTTGGCAGATAAAGATGTTGCAGTTCAGCTCGGCACATCAGGTGAGTCACTTCTTAACGGTGATCTTAAGAGCCTTGCAGATTCCTTCAAAAAGGTTGTTACCTGTGACAGTTTCCTTAAATGTTTCACAGAGCTTGAGGGTAATGCAGTTGACGCTGTATTTGTTGATGAGCCTGTAGCTGTCGCTTATGTAAATGAGCATAAAGGCTTTAAGATAATTGACGAGAATTTAGGTAAAGAGCAGTACGGTATTGCTTTCCGTTCAGGTGATCAAGAACTTTGCAATCAGATTGAAGGAGCTGTTGCGCATCTTGTTGAGAGCGGGAAATATGCAGAAATTGCAGAAAAATATCCCGACATCAACAAAGACAATCTTACTTTTCTTAAGTGATTTTATTTAATTAAACAAGATATTTATTGCGATTTCCTGAAAACCTGTGATGTGTTTTCAGGAATTTCGCTGTGTAAAAACAGGAGTTACCCTATGAATTTATGGATTATGATAGAAAAAATGCTTGAGGGGTTTGAAAAAACCTGTGCAATATTTTTTCTGACTCTGTTAATTTCTCTTCCGCTCGGTATGATTGTTACATTGCTTTCTAAAAGCAAAATTAAAATTGTTTCGGGCGTTACCCGTTTTATTATTTCAATACTCCGCGGAACACCGCTGATGCTCCAGCTGATAGCGGTTACATACGGCCCTTATTACCTGTTTAATATCAGCGTTTCAAGAGAAAAACTCATTCCTGTTGTAATTGCTTTTTCAATTAACTATGCTGCATATTTTGCAGAGATATACCGAAGCGGAATTGAGTCAATGCCTGTCGGTCAGTATGAGGCGGCGGCAGTTCTCGGGTATTCCAAAACAAAAACCTTTTTGAAAATCATATTGCCGCAGGTAATACGCCGTATTTTACCGAGTGCAACAAATGAAATTGTTACGCTTGTTAAAGATACATCTTTGGCTTTTACGGTTTCGTATCAGGAAATGTTTACTATCGGAAAACAAATTGCCAATTCCCAAACAAGCTTTGTCCCGTTTGTAGTAGCAGGTGTTTTCTATTATGTGTTTAATGCTATTGTGAGCTTTATGATGAGCAGAGTAGAGAAATCTATGAGCTACTACAAAATGTAAGGGGGCGGAATAATGAACATTTTAAAAATGTCCAACATTCAAAAAAGCTTTGGTGGCAATCATGTTTTAAAAGATATTTCATTAAGTGTTGACAAAGGTGAGGTTGTTTCGGTTATCGGTCCGTCGGGTTCAGGAAAATCGACTCTTTTGCGTTGTGCAACACTGCTTGAAACGGTTGACGGCGGCGAATTTTCATATATGGGTGAAAATGTTTGCTTACAGAAAAACGGTAAAACGGTTTATGATAAAAATTTAAATAAATTCCGTCATTGTTTCGGATTGGTCTTTCAGAATTTTAATCTTTTTCCCCATTGGTCTGTGCTGAAAAATGTTATTGATGCCCCGATTTCCGTTCAGGGAAGAAATAAAAACGAGGTAATGGAAGAGGCTATGGAGCTTCTTAAAAAAATGGGACTTGAGGACAAGGTTAATGCATATCCCGGCGAGCTTTCAGGCGGTCAGCAGCAGCGTCTTTCAATAGTAAGAGCGCTTGCAATGAATCCCGAAATACTTTTCTTTGACGAGCCTACTTCCGCCCTTGACCCTGAACTCACAGGTGAGGTTTTAAAGGTTATTAAACAGCTTGCAGAAGAAAAAATGACAATGGTAATTGTTACCCACGAAATGGAATTTGCACGAGCGGTTTCCGACCGCGTAATTTTTATGGACGGCGGTGTAATTGTGGAAGAGGGTACTCCCGACGAGGTATTCTCCAACACTAAAAACGAACGCACAAAGCAGTTCCTTCAAAACTACAGTAAAAATGAATATTGATTATTATGTGATAAATCCGACTGAAAATATAACAATATTGGTTGAAACTCCCGTGGGACGGGAGCTTCAGCCTTTTGTTGCTTCTGAACTTTTACTAAAAGAAAAACGCGGCGAGCAGGTAGGATTTATTGAAGAAAAAGACGGATATGACATTTGTGTCAGAATGGCAGGCGGTGAATTTTGCGGCAATGCGGCTCTTTCTGCGGCGGCGCTCTACTTGAAAGACAACCCCTTTAAGAGTGAAATAAGCGTTTGCCTTTCGGGAAAATCAGTGTCGATTAAACCTATTCAAAATCCTGAAAGCAAATTCAAATTCAGCGCATACCTTCAAAACACTGCATTAATTGGTGATGTCAGCTTTGAAACAGAAAATAAGAAATATAATTTTCCTATAGTTTACCTTGAAGGGATTTCACATATAATTGCTGAAAAATCTCTCGTTGATTTTGATTCGGAAAAGGTAATAAAGCAAATCAGCAGTGATATAAATGCGAGTGCTCTCGGCATAATGATATTTGAAAAAAGCACAAATACTCTTACTCCTCTTGTCTTTGTGCCTGAAAGCGACACTCTTTATTGGGAAAATTCCTGTGCCAGCGGAACGGCGGCAACAGGAGCTTATCTTTTTTTCAGCACAGGAAAAAATATTTCATTGGAAGTAAAAGAACCGGGCGGAATTTTGGGCATTGAAGCAAATAAAGACACGCTTATTCTTTCGGGAAATGCAGTTGTTGAATGTAAAAAGCAGGCAAATATTTCAATTTTGTAATTCCGCTTGTAAAAATGATGTTTTTATGATAAAATACCTTTACTTTTTAATTTATATTTATTTGGTGTAAAATATGAAAAAGTTTATTTCTCTTTTCCTCGTTTTTGTTATCTCGACAGTGCTTGCATTGCCCTCATTTGCCGCCAAAAGCATTAAATTCACCGTTTCCGACAGTGAGGTTTTTGCAGGTGACGAATTTACGGTTGATATTTTTATAAGCGACTATTCACAGCTTAAATCGGCAACATTATTGGTTGAGTATGACAAAAATGCTATGCAGTTTCTTGATTTAAATGTCGGCCCTATTGTAACAGCAGGCAGTGACGCTGTTTCGTTTAAGGATGTTCAAAACAGCAGTAAATCTTATATTCAAATTGATTATAACGATTCATCTGCCTCACTTTCTACGGCAGGTAAATTCGTTTCGATCACATTTGTGGCAAGTGACACGGCGGTAGGCGAAAAAGACATCATGCTTTCTGTAAGCGGCAATAAAGCGATATCAAAAACAGGCACGGTTACACCGGAGTTTGATAACGGCAAAATTAACATAATCAATAATAATCCTGTCACTGAATCAAATACCGAATCTTCATCGGTGGAAAGTACTGCTTCTGAATCATCTGTTTCTGAAAATACTGAAAATGTACAGAATACATCGCAAAATATAACTGAAAATTCGACGAAAAACATTGATGAAAATTCCTCGGCTGATAAAAATGATGAAGAAAGCCAAAAGCGTATAATTATTGGGTCTGTTGTAACGGCAATTATTGTGATTGCGGCAATCCTTTTTGAAACTAAATGCAATAAAGGTAAACATAAAAAGAATAAAAGCAAAAAGAGAAAAACGAGGAGATAATCGTTTATGAAAAACATTATAATCAAAGAATGTCCGTATTGCGGTTCTTCCGACCTTACAAAAGGCTATCAGCTTGGCGATGGAATGGTTTACAGAGATAAAGCGGGCGCTTTCGGAACGGTTGTTGAGCACACAATTTGTAAGGAGTGCGCAAGCATTGTTTACAGTAAGGTTCAAAAGCCCGAAATACTGAAATAAAAATTTCGCTCTCCTTTTTAGGAGAGCATTTTTTTGCTGTAATATATTGCTCTTGTCCGTCATATCATTTATCGGTGATGATATGGATAATATACAGTTGACGGAAGAACAAATCAAAATCATTAAACGGCTGATTGAAAAGGGAATACTTACGGAAAATCAAATAAAACGGTTAAAGAAACAGGGAGTAATATAGTTGAAAAGGGTATTTTCAATTTGTGCAGCGGTCATTTTGCTTTTTTCATCATGTGCTGTTCCGCAAAAGGATAATCCGAACGTATCGGAAAAAGAAACCGAGAGTATATATAATACGGAACGCATTGTTGCGGCGTGGATTTATTATAACGAGATTGAAGAGCTTGTGAAGAAATCAAATTCAGAAAGCGAATTTACCGAAAATATTGAAAATGCAATTGACAGACTTGAGGAATATGCTGTAAATACCGTTATTTTGCATGTTAGAGCCTTTGACGATGCATTTTACAAATCCGATATTTTCCCTGTAAGCAAATATTGTGCTGATGCTGACGGTAATCTCAAATTTGATGTACTTGAGTGCTTTAGCCGTGTTTGCCGAGAAAAATGTGTTAAGCTTTGGTGCTGGATAAATCCTTACAGAATCAATAAAGCAGATGACGTGTCCGTTATAAAAAAAGGATATTTCCAATATGACGCATTAAATTCAGAAAATGAACAGATGCTTATTCACTCGCAAAACGGTGTTTATTATAACCCTGCTGACGGACAGGTTAAAAGGCATATTATTGACGGAATACGCGAAATCCTCCAAAATTACGACATTGACGGAATACATTTTGACGATTATTTTTATCCGGGAACGGACAGGGCGTTTGATTCTTCATATTATGAAAATTATAAATCCGACGGCGGAGGTCTGTCACTTTCCGATTTTCGCCGCGAAAATGTAAATTCGCTTATTTCATCTGTTTACACGCTTATAAAAAAATACAATAAAGTGTTTTCAATAAGTCCCATAAGCAATATAGAGCAAAATATAAACAGCTATTATGCCGATGTTAAGCTTTGGGCAACCTCTGAGTCTTATGTCGATTACATAATTCCGCAAATCTATTTCGGCTTTGAAAATTCCGTTCAGCCGTTTGCCGAAACGCTTCAAAAGTGGGTCGATTTAACAGGTGACAGTGGAAAACTGCTTGTAGGTCTTGCTGTTTACAAGTCCGGTACAACCGACAGCTACGCAAAGGACGGTAAAGACGAATGGAAAAGCCGAGATGTCATTTCAAAGGAAATTGATTTTATTTGTAAAAACTATAAAAATGCGGGTTTTGTGTATTATTCTGCATCGTTTCTTTACAAAGACGGCGATGAGGGGATTGAACAGGAAAAAAATAATATAACAAGTGCATTAAAACGCCATTTTCCATCATCTGTAACTTGACGAAAAAGCAATTTTTTGATAATATATAATAAAATATTATCGAAAAAGGGCGTGATATAATGGTTAGAAATTCTTGGCACAAAATAGTTTCAATTCTGCTCTGTGCTTCTTTCATTATAAGTATGTCCTGCTTTTTTGCTGTTTCGGCCGAAGTTAAAAATGGAATAGTGTCCGCTGATAATGTAAATATTCGTGTAGGTGCGGGAACCGATAATTCGAAGTTAGAAGATGGTGACGGTAATAATGTTCAGTTATCGACAGGGCATAATGTGACCGTTCTTAAAAAGGTTAATGCCAAAAACGATAAAGTAAATAAAACATGGTATCAAATAAAATTTACATACAGAAGTAAAGAATACACCGGTTATATTTCAACTCAATATGTAATAGTTGAGCAAGATTTTATAATGCCTAACGGTGTTCCAAGTGAATATAAATCTTACATAGAAAATATTTTAAAATATTACCCTAATTGGAAATTTGTGTTTTATGACACAAAGCTTGATTGGAACTCGCTTTTCGGCACAGACCAGCAAGGGTATGTGGGAAGAAGCTTGATTCCGAGCAGCAGTCCTATTTCTTACCGTTCAACTGCTTCCGGCTGTTACAACTGGCGAACAGGCAAATACATTATGCAGGATGCGGGCGGTTGGTATCAGGCAAATACTAAAACTATTGCCTATTATATGGATCCGAGAAATTTTCTTAATATTGACGATGTGTTTATGTTTGAAAGTCTATCTTATGACAAGGAAACGCAGACACTCAGCGGTGTAAAAAAAATACTTGACGGATCTTTTATGGACGGTGTTAAGATTAAGGACACAGACGGAAATTCTTTACTTTATGCCGAAGCTTATATTAAAGCTGCTGAAAAAACAAAGGTAAGTCCTTATCATCTTGCTTCACGCACTATTCAAGAGGTCGGAAAGAACGGCAGCAATTCTGTCAAAGGTAAAGGGACACAAATTGACGATAGGGGAACAATAGGCTATAAAGGATATTATAACTTCTATAATATCAATGCAAATCAAGGAAAATATCCGATTGCAAACGGACTTAAATATGCTACTGGCGCAACCTCTTCCGATGCAAACAAAGCAAAATATATGCTCCCGTGGAATTCACAGTACAAGGCTATTGTCGGCGGAGCAATTTGGATAGGCAACGGTTATATTAACAGTGTATATAGGCAAAATACAATGTATTTCCAAAAGTTTAATACCTCGGGCGGCGTTGCAGCTCATCAATATATGGGCAATATTATGGCGCCTTATTACGAGGCGCATTCTATAAAAAAGACTTATAGTGAACTCGGAATACTTGATAAAAGCTTTACTTTTATTATTCCGTATTATAGAAATATGCCGAAAACTGTATGCAAGCTCCCGTCAAGCAATAATTTCGATCCGAATAACTGGTTAAAGGCACTTTATTTTACAGACAATGTAACAAACAAGGACTATATTTCTGACTTTGACGGTACAAATACAAAATTGGATTTAGGTACTGTAAAACACAATAAATTTACCGTTGCGGCAACGCCTGTAAGCTCTAAAGCAAAGATTAGCGGAACAGGGAATATTACACTTAAAAGCGGAAAAAACATCATTGAAGTTGTTGTTACGGCGGAAAACGGCTCAAAGAAAACTTACTCTGTTACGGTAATCTATGACCCGCCGGAAACCCCTGTAACTCCTGACCTAACTCAACCATCTCAACCGTCTGCACCTTCGAATTTTACTCTCGGCGATGTTGATTTAAACGGAAAAATTCAAATAGCTGATGCGCTTTTGATTTTTAAGCATAAATCAGGTGAGAAAACATTGTCTGCTGATGCACAGAAAGCGGCTGACACAAACAAAAACGGCACTGTTGATATAGGTGACGCATTGCTTATCTTCAAATACAAAAGCGGTGAAATAAAGCAATTTTAAAGCATTATAACAGTAAAAGCTGACTTTTTCAAATAATAAAAGTCAGTTTTTTTATA
>DERX01000025.1 GCA_002361875.1 Ruminococcaceae bacterium UBA3329 | reverse complement strand
CATAATTTCTTTCATCTATTCCATTTTTACAATAAATATGATATTATGTTTGCATAAAATTTTTGAGGGGGAAAAATATGAAAAAACTCAAAATCAGCAGTAATAAGATTAAATCAGGACTGTTAAAAACAGTTAAAATATTTTTTTCTGTTCTGCTTTCACTGTGCATTTTACTTTCCGCCGTATACGGCACATTTACACTTTACAAAAATTCGTTAAAAGGAGATTACAAGCTTTTGAAGAGCGATGCAAAAAAGGCTTTCGCTACTGAATTCAGCGAAGTTAAAGAGTATTCCAAAACAAAAACCGTAGGAAGGTATTGGCGTGACGGTATGATCGGCGGCAACGGCAAGCTCGGCTTTGTAACAGCGGGTTCGCCGTACAGCGACACCATTACATATCAGGACGTTGACTACATAATGCCATCAAACCGTGACAGGTTTAATATGCCCGACCTTACCTTTGAGCTCCAGAGCACAAGGCAGAAAATTATAAACCTTGACAGCAGTCTTTGCGTTTCAGGCTGCGGTGAGTGGAATTACGGCTATGCCTTCCACCCCGGTCAGCAATTAAGACTTACGCAAGACAAAAACTCATACAAGGATTATATTCGCTGGACGGATTACGAAACAGGCGAAGTAGGCGTTTCATACCGTGATAAAAACGGTACTTGGGAGCGCACAACCTTTACATCAAGAACTGACGATGTAACTATTACTAAAATCACCAAATCGTCAGACGACACAAAAATCAATATGACACTTTATCTTGACGATTTAAGCGGAATGTATAAATTCGGAAACGGCTACGAAAAGGATATGCAGTATAAAAAAATCGTTTCCGATGACGCATCTGTAATTACTCTTGTTGCACATTACCCGTCTTATGAGCTTTCGTCCTTAAAGGACGGCGGCTATGCCGGCGTAACATATGTTGTAACTGTCGGCGGAACAAAAGAAAAAATCTCTTTAAAGTCCACAAAAGATGAAACAGTAAATGTGGGTGAAAAGAACCCTGCGGTTAAAATTACGGATGCAGAAGAGGTTTACCTTATCACCAAAAACGACCGCACATTTAATATGGGTAAAATCGAAGATTTTGCTCCTGCTCTGTCTTATGAGCTTACAGACTCTCTTTTGAAGGACTGCAAGGCTGTCGCAGAGAAATACACATCTGACGGCAAATTCGATTACAGCGCCGCATTAGCGCCCAGCGCAAAGCTTCATTCGGAAATGTTTAACCGCGTTTCATTCACCTTGGGCGAGGGCGAAAATGCAATGAGATACCTTTCCAATGAAGAACTGCTTAATAAGCAGACTTTCTCACGCAATATCAACGACGCTCTTATGGAAAGAATTTATATGCAGGCACGTTTTGCCGCAGTATGCGCAAGTGGATACTCCATGACGCGCCTTTCGGGAATGTGGACGGGCGAATGGAACCCCGGCTGGAGAAGTGAATATACAATGGATGCAAATGTAAATCTTCAGTCATCGGGAATGAATACGGCAAACCTTATCGAATTCAGTGAGGGCTATGTTAAATTTATTCTCCGTCAAACAGACGATTGGGAAATAAACGCCGAAAAGTGCTACGGTATGCATGACGCTTTAATGGCGCCTGTCAACAGTGACGGCGATGGCGCGCTGGGCGCCGAATACTGTCAGGAATATCCGTTCCAGTATTGGAATGCGGGTACATCCTGGATGCTTCAACCTATTTTTGAAATGTACCAATGCTACGGTAATATTATCTTTAAGGGTGATGACGGCAAGGATTTAAGACTTCTTGAAGATGTTTTAGTCCCTCTTCTTACAAAACAGTCAAATTTCTGGGAACAGCTCGTTTCCCCCGAATATTACACCGATAAAGACGGTAACGCAAAATATGAAAAGGGTAAAACCGAGCTTCAGGACGGTGAAAAATACTTAATTATCCCCTCTTATTCTCCCGAAAACACAACGGGCGGCTCAGTTTACAACTCAACGCTTGCGGCAAATGCTGCTATTGACATTGCGGCGGCAAAAAGCGGACTTCAAATGACAATTGACTGCGAAAATGACGCAAAGCTTGACGGTTATGAAGAAAGAGTTACAAAATGGACCGAATTGCTCGGCAAAATGCCCGACTATCAATTTGACAGCACAGGGGCTATCAAAGAATGGTGTGCTAATCAATATGAGGAAAACAACCGTCACCGCCACATAAGCCACCTTTACTGCGCTTGGCCGCTTACGGAAACCCAGCACAATGAAGAGCTTGCAAAAGCAAGTCTACAAGCGGTAAATAACCGTGAAAAAGAGAACAGTGCATCACACGGCTTTGTGCATCAGGCTCTTGTGTTTGCAAGGCTTAAGCAGAGCGAAAATGTTTACGGTCTTGTTCACAGCTTACTTAAGAGCAACATTTGCTACACCTCTCTTATGACAGACCACAACACAAACAGAGGTTCCGACACATACTGCACGGACACATTGCTCGGTCTTATCGGCATTGTAAACGAATCTCTGCTTTACTCAAATACGGGTGAAATTGAAATTTTACCTGCTCTTCCGAAACAATGGACGAGCGGTGAAATAACAGGTCTTTCCGCTAAAGCAGGTGCAACCGTTTCGGTTAAATGGGCAGACGGCAAAGCGACAGCGCAAATTACATCGCACGCCGACCAAACAATAAAAGTTTCCTGCGCAGGCGGTAAGGCACAAAGTATTACCCTCTCCAAAGGCGAAACTAAAACAGTTGAATTTAGCTTTTAATTGCAATACAAACACAAACGGCAGGAAAAATCCTGCCGTTTTTTATATACCTTTTAAATTTGTCACATCATAAGCCATGCTAAATCAGTGCTTGTCGAAATATTCTCTGAACCGAACATAAAGAGTGCCTCGGTGAACTCTTCCTCTTTTGTAAGCTTATTCAACGATTTTTTGTAATAACGCAAATCAATCATTACTATTTCTTCGTAATTTTCCGCCGCAAATGTGGCAAAGCAATGGGCATAAGAATCCTTTACCAAAAGAAGCTTTTTACCGTTATGTAGGTTTTCGTTTTGAATTCTTACAAAAGCGTGGTTTCCGTCGAGAAAAACGGGGTATTTGTCCTTTTCTTCAAGGTGCTGTTCAAAGTAAAGGCTGTCATATTCCTTTGCGCCCTTGCCGTCGTCAATTGTCACTTTATATTTATTTTTTGAATCACACCCGTAAATTTCAACAGTGTCGCTTTTTGTAAGCCAAAATCCGCTTTTTGAATAGGTTGTGCCGTAAAAACCGTCTGCGCTTTTAATTAAAGAAAAGCTTTTTTCCTCATTCCCCGTCGCTTTGCAGAATTCGTCATAAACAAGCATTGAGCCACTGCCCGTTAAATGGTGGTCGGTTTTATAATAAATCTGCGTATCAGCTTCATTTTTTTCAAAAGCATTTCTCACATCAATAAATTTTGCGCTTGGGATTTTAGATTTAACACAGTCAAAAATTGCACTGTCTTTATATTCTTTATGATTTAAAGGCAGTTTATCTGAAAGAGTGTAGCCGGCTTCAGGAATAATAATCACATTTGACGGCAGACCTGTTCTGTCAATAAATTTTTCGATATAACCTGCATTTTTTGTACACTTGCTTTCGTCAAATTTTGACGGGGCGGTGATAAGGTAGCCGTCTTTAGCGTTGTAAATCCCGTTTTCGCCGGTCTTGCCGAGGGACAGACCAAAATATGCGTCAATTCCGATAAAAGTATCCCGAAGAGGAAAACGGTCGGACAGATATTTTTCCAATCCGTCGGTAAATTTTCCGTTCATAACCGACTCGGCGTTCATTTCGGGGAACTTTGCCAATACACGCTTTTCACTCTCGGAAAAATCCTTTTTCGGCATCAGTACAAACGCAATTACAAATGAGAAAATGAATAAAAGAAATGTAACGGGCAGTATTCTGTTTTTTAGCTTTTCACTCATTCTTCTCACCTCTTAAAATCTGAAATAAAGGAACGGATTGTAGCCTGAGCGCACAAGTGACGCTGTGCAAAGCGTTAATACCGCCAAAACGGCAGCCGCTTCAATAATCGGGAAGAATTTCATTTTGCTCAGTTTAAAATAGGCTTTCTTTATAAACGGGAGCGACGCAAACACGGCAATGCACAAAATGGGCAGTGACGCAACAATAAAGCTAAGTAAATCCGCAGTTGTTCCTGCTCCGCCAAAGCCGAACATACCGCCGATATATTTTACAATATCCGAAACCGATGTGAAATCAAAGATTGCCCAGCCGACAATTACAAAAAACATAGTGTAAATATGCGAAAATACTGTCGGTATTTTCTTGAGCACCCTTAGCATAAAGAACTTTTCTGCGGTTAAAAGCACACCGAAATAAACTCCCCATAAAAGAAAATTCCACGACGCTCCGTGCCAAAGCCCCGTAAGCGCCCAAACTATGAAAATATTCAGGCACTGCCTGCCCTTGCCCTTACGGTTTCCACCGAGAGGAATGTAAACATATTCCCGAAACCACGTTCCGAGGGAAATGTGCCATCTTCTCCAAAATTCGGTTATACTCTTTGAAATATACGGATAGTCAAAGTTCCTGACAAAACTGAAACCGAACATATTGCCGAGTCCTCTCGCCATATCGCTGTATCCGCTGAAATCAAAGTAAATCTGCAATGTGAATGCGATTATTCCGACCCAATGACCGAGAACGCCTGCACTGTCCCCTGCAAATTTAAGCTCATTCCAAATAATACCCATTTCGTTTGCAATAAGCACCTTTTTGGCAAGTCCCAATGCGAACAGGCGCACGCCGTTGCTGAATAATTCTGCTGATTCCCGCCTTTTCGTAAGCTGATTTTCAATGTCAACATACCGTACAATCGGTCCCGCAATCAATTGGGGAAAAAGAGCGACAAACGTGCCGAAATTTATAACATTTTTCTGCGGCTTGCAGTTGCCGTTATAAACATCAATTACATAAGACATTGTCTGGAACGTATAAAATGAAATGCCTATCGGAAGGGCGATTTCAGGGTCGGGCAAAAATGAAAACACGGGTAAGGCTTTAAGTGTGCTTACAAACAAACCTGCATACTTAAAATATCCTAAAAGGGCAATATTTACGATTACACAAAAAATAAGTACAGTCTTTGAAGCCTTATTTTTACCGTGAAATTTGCCTAAAGCCAAACCGCACACATAGTTAAAAATAATCGAAAAAAGCATCAGCAAAATAAAAACAGGTTCACCGTACCCGTAAAAAAGCAAGCTGAATACCAAAAGAACAAAATTGCGAAATTTTTTAGGAACAATATAATAAACAGTCAATACAATTGCAAGAAATCCGAATAAAAAAGGAATACTTGAAAATACCACCCGTTTCACCTCCAAAAGAAAAGCGTGCGCACAATTCGGCACACGCAAATAAAACGCTTAAAACGTCAAATTTTATTGATTAACCGACTCTTCAAAAATCTTCTCCATCTGTGCGTGCTTTGCAGAAATAAAGAGGGCTAAATAGTTGCCTTTTTCAATTATTTTACACTCCTGTGCAAGAGCATAATTTTCTGCGTCATAATTTTGCGACTGAACCTTTACATCGTCAAGATGAGAGCTAAGTTTACCAGTAATGCGCAGTTTTGCGTCTTCGTTTACAGCTTTAATGATAATTGCCTCGTCGGGAAATGTGCCGTCTAAGGTTGTAATGCAAACAGCCTCGGAAACATCCGACGGGTCAATGTCATAAAGCTCGCAAAGCCTTTCTGCATCTATTTCAAGAGGGTCATTAAGCTGTGCTTTCTCAATAATTGAGTTTTTAACAGAATTTATATCAATTGTAACTTGGGCAGGCGTTTTACCGCTTGTTGAAGGTTCTTCAGGCGTTTTTTGAGTGCATGAGGCAAACGCAAAAATCACAGTAAGGACAAGAATTAAAGATAAAAACTTTTTCATATTTTACTCCAGTTAAAAAACAATAATCTAATTAAATATTTTACCTCGTTACTCTTATTTTTGTCAATAGCAAAACGGCATATTATGTCGAAAAAGCGAATGAAAAAACGTGCATCTGAAAGACACACGCATTTTATTTGTAATAATTTGTAAATACAGGATTAAATTGTGAAAAAACTTAAACAGTGCCGTTTAATTACGGAGTATGAGTCAGAAGATAGTCAATCCACGCCTTACAGCCTGCATTGGTAAAATGAAGCCCCATACCGTCCGGATCACCGCAGTAATCTCTCTTGAGATAACCGTTATCATCATACATTACCTCTGAAACATTCACAAAATACCAGCCTCTTTTCTGAGCCAATGCGGCGAGCTTTTTGTTGTATTCGTAAATGCTCTTATTATTAAGCTTACCCTCTTTATTAACAGATGATTTACTGCCCTTCATAAGAGGAGTTACTGACTGAACATAAATCTGAACATCGGGAGATTTTTCCAATATTTTGTTGCAAAGCTTTTCAAAGTTCTTTATTCCGTTGTTAATTCCTACAGCATTGATGTCATTCATTCCGAGCATTATGTAAACCTTTTTAACGCCCTTCATCTGTGCAATTGAATCCTCAATCTTTTGCTTTTTACCCTTGTATTTCGGATGAACAGATCTGTCGCTTACATCCCAAAGAGCATTGGTTGCGCTGAGGCTCCCTGCCGTGAGGAACTGCGCCTTACCGAGCCTGTCGACAGATGATTCATACATAGTAAGCTTAAGGCTGACGGAGTCACCTACAAAAACAGCGTCGTTAAACCAGCTTCCGGACACTGCGGATTTTTTAGGAAGCGAGCCTGCAATTTCGTGTTCAGGAGAAAAAGTGTAATTTTCTGAAGGCTTGTACGGCTTTGTGGATTTAGGTTCAGTGGTTTTCGGAACGGTAGTTTTTGGATTAGCCGTCGTTGGCTTATCAAAATTTACTTCAGTCGAATTTGGTTTATTAACAGGTTGTGTTGTTTTTTCTTGAGTGGTTGTTTCTTTTTTTGATGTCGTTTCGGGTTTTGTTTCGGCAGAAGGTTCTGCAGAACTCGAAAGTGCGCTGTTATTTACGGTTGTTTTACTCTGTCCCGGTGTTTTCGCAGTCAAATTTTTTCTGTTTTTTCTTAACAGTACAGCCGACACACAGGTCAGGCACAGACATAAAAATACAGAAAGTGCTGCAATAATCGTTTTCTTTCGTTTGTTCATTCTCATTCTTCACGGTACTCCTTTAAATCTCACACTCATAAACAAGTCTAATAAAATATTATACACTAAAAGAAAGTATTGTCAATAGTGAAAATAAAGAAATTCTGCGAAAAAACAATAAAAAACGGGAATAGTCCGAACTACCCCGTTTTTCTGACAAAAAAGATAAATTTTAGAAAATCAAAATATTATTTTGCACTGTCAGCCGAATTTATTTAACTGTTACATTTTCGCAGTTTTCTGTTTTTATAAGCTCGGGAGCAGAAAGCACTTTATTGTCAATAAACTGTAAATCCGAAGAAGATTTTGCATAAAAGCAAACCTTTTCGCATTTCTTAAATGTATTGTTTAATATCTTAATATTTTTGTGAACCGCACCTGTGTGAACCGAGTTTTCAGGCTTAATCATTATTCCGTGCTCACCGCAATATTCAAAAATATTGTTTTGCACGGTAACATCAGTGCACATTCCGCTCTCATACCAGCTTGACGCATCATCAGACAAAAGAATACCGCTCATAAAATTGCAGTAGAAATGATTGCCCTCAACTATCGTCTTCCCACGGTTTGTAATTAAAAGCCCTCTTGTGACAATTCGGTGAATTTCATTGCGTGCAAATGTAAGATTCGGGCAAGCAGATACATTTTCAATCACAGAGCCTATTTTAGGCATATCGCCCGAAAGCGTAAGCTCAACCGTTTTTTCGTCACGAAGACACGAGGTAACTACCTTACTCTCACCTGTTTGCAGTAATGTCTTTTTGTCAATAAATGCGGCTGTGTCACCGTCTCTGAACGGATTGTAGCCATGGGACTGAGGATGCATAAATTTAACATACGCTTTATTTCCGCTTATGCTGTCTACCTTAAAATGAAAACCGTGGCAGTTAAGGCAATCATCCCCTGCACCGTCAAATTTACAGTCTGTTACGCTGAAATCCCCTCTGCAAAGGCAAGCCTGCACAAAATCGGCAACAGATGTTACAAAATAGCCTTTTTTCGGCGTTAAATCAAGCTTTTCAAGGTAAATATTTTCAGAGCACTGAGCGACCACCGCCAATGAATAATTGAAATGCTGAGCTATATTTTCAAGAGTGACATTTTTACTGTTATCAATAAAAATTCCTGCGTACTGACGGCGGTTATCAAAAAGATAATACAAATCGCCCACATTAAAACTGTTAGTTGAAATATAATATGCTCTCAAGATGTTTTTATCAGTCATTTTAAGCTTTAAGGCAGTTGCTAACGGGTGCCTTGCACGGACATTTTCTTCTCTGTTTTCACCCGAAACCTTATTCGCCCACCAGCAGACCTTTGCCTTGGACTTTATATCCGCTTCAAAGCCGTCGCCCTTATAAATAACAGTACCTTTTTTAAATGTGAAATCTTCATTTTCGTCAAGCTCAAAATCCACATAATGCTTACCCTGTGCTGTAACCTTAAGCTGATGAAAATCCGGCTTGTCCGTATCTATAGTAAGATTTTTCAAAACGAAATTTTCGCAATTTACTATAACGCAGTTCGTCATTTTTCCGCTGAGTACAAATTTGGCTCCTCCGCCGTCTACCGTTAGATTTTTTATACCTTCAAAATAAAGTGCAACCGGTGCTTCGTGCGGTGTTTCCTTTCGGGAATATTCCCTGTCACCTGCCGTGTTGGTTATGTAAAGCATACGCTTTTTTACCTTATCCGCATTTATGTAATAAGTGCCTTTCCGGAACCGCAGAACCTTTTCCTCAGAATCACGGGGGATACTTTCAATCAGCTCTTCGAGCCTTCCGCCGCATTCGGCTTCGGGCAAAATGCCACTGTTCCACGCATTAAATTCTTTCATATTCATTCTCCGTTCATTTCAAGTAAAGTCATTTCTATTCCGTCGGCGATTGACATTGCTAAATCCCCGATTTTTCCATCAAACTGCGCATTGTCCTCGGCGCTTGATATAAAACCGATTTCGGCTAATACCGAAGGCATTTTGGAGCAACGGTTCACATAATAGTTTTTGTTTGCTCCCTCGCGGTAGCCTGTGTGAACACCTCTCGAGGTGTCAACACCCATATTTTCAAGACTTTGCAGTATATTTTCCGCAAGCAGCCTGTCATCGGACGGATTTAAACTGTGAATCCACATTTCGCACCCCTGTCCCTTACCCGAGGTCGAATTACGGTGAATAGAAACAAACAGTGCCGCCTTTGACTTGTTGGCAACCTTACACCTGCCCTCAAGGGAAATGTCCGTATCCGTATCCCTCGTCATTACAACAGTGTAACCTCTTTTTTGAAGCTCGTCACGCACAAGAAGAGACAACCGCAAGGTGTCATTTTTTTCAAGCCGTTTTCCCCCCTCACCCGTAGCGCCTGAGCTTGTGCCGCCGTGTCCGGGGTCAATGCAGACTGTTTTCGGGTCAGGAGTAAAATTCAGCTGATTCAGATAATATACCGTTTCCTCCCCGCCGACAGACATTAGTGCTATTACCGCAGAAAGTGTAATAACAAAAATTGCCGCCAACGGAATTAAAAAATTGAACTGCTTATGTTTTTTCTTCATCTTTAGTGCATCTCCGAATAAAATTCACTAAAATATATGCGAACAAGCACCTTAATAACACACAATGATTTTATCATAAAATGATATTTTTATCAAGATATTACAAGTTATTAAAATTTGCAAATAAACATTGTAAACAGAAAAGTTCTTTGTTATAATATATTCTATATAACTATGATTTCAGGCAGGAACACTCATGAACGGAAAACTTATTGTAATAGAAGGGCTTGACGGCAGCGGAAAGTCAACACAGATTGAGCTTCTTAAAGCTAAACTGATAAATTCGGGAAAAGCAGTTAAGCAAATTAAACTTCCCGACTACGAAAGCCGCTCCAGCGAGCTTGTTAAAATGTATCTCGGCGGTGAATTCGGCAGTAACCCATCAGATGTTAACACATTTGCCGCATCGCTTTTTTACACTGTTGACAGATATGCCAATTTTCAAAAGGTTTGGAAGAATGACTATTTAAACGGCACTTTAATTCTTGCCGACCGTTACACAACCTCAAATGCTGTTCACCAAACAGTTAAGCTCCCTAAAGACAGGTGGGACGCTTATCTTGACTGGCTTTTTGAAACGGAATACGAAAAAGTAGGAATACCCCGCCCTGATAAGGTTATTTTTCTTGATATGGATGTTGACATTTCGCAAAAGCTTATGTCAAAGCGTTACTGCGGCGAGGAGTCCAAAAAAGATGTTCACGAAGCAAATGTAGATTATCTTAAAAAATGCCACGAGGCTGCGCTTTATGCGGCAAAAAAATACGGTTGGACTGTAATTAAGTGCTGTGACGGCGAAAATCCCATGCCTAAAGACAAAATCGGCGACGAAATTTTTGAAAAGGTCAAGGAGATGCTTTAATGGATTTCCATTATCCGACGCTGTCGGACAAAGAAACAGTGCAGAAAATATTTGACAAAGACACCACAGACTGCTGTGAATATTGCTTTGCAAATGTTTTTATGTGGTCAGATGTTTATGAAAACAAAATAAACACCGGTAACGGAATATTCATTTCAAAAGCCTTTAAAGACTCCTTTTACTGCTATCCGAGAGGTAAAGGCGACAAAAAAGCAGTATTGAAAGAAATAACCGAAGACGACAGGCACGCTCGCTTTTACGGTCTTACTGAAAAGGATAAAGAAGAGCTAAACACTCTTTTCCCCGAAAGGTTTGACTTTTTCGAGGACCGTGACGCTTTTGAATACATTTACAGAACCGAGGATTTGGCATTTCTTCGGGGCAAAAAATATCACAGCAAGAAAAATCACGCAAGCTATTTTGAAAAAAACTTTGACTGGCATTATGAAGAAATAACTCCCGAAAACATTGAACGCTGTGTTATTATGAACGACCAGTGGGAGAAACTTAACGAGAAAAAAGAGCCGACTGAAATTGAAAGAGAGCACGAGGCAATTGAAAAAGCCTTTAATAACTTTTTTGATTTGGGACTCTACGGCGGAATTCTGTTTATCCAAAATGAAGCTGTTGCATTCACATTCGGCGAAAGGCTTAACGATAACACATTTTGCACTCACGTTGAAAAGGCCTATGCCGATTTCAGAGGTGCATACCAAATAATTAACCGTGAGCTTGCCGCCTCGCTTTTAGGTAAATATGAATTTATTAACCGTGAGGACGACACCGGAAGCGAGGGTTTACGCTCTGCTAAACTCTCCTACCACCCGAGCATACTGCTCAAAAAGTACACAGCGGTGCTTAAAGGATAAATTATGACTGTAAAAGACAAGGAAAATCAGCTTTCTGCTCTTTGGCAGGATGTTTTTGACGAGGACAGAGAAGTTACAAATCTGTTTTTTGAAAATGTTTACGGCATTTGTGAAAATCCAATAATAGAAAATAACGGTGAAATTTTATCGTCTGCTTTTCTTATTCCCTGTGAAATCGGTAAATACAAAGGCTTTTATATTTACTGCGCTTTAACGCACAAAGAGCACAGAGGAAAAGGTCTTATGGCAAATGTTCTCTCTTATGCAGATGAAATAAGACAAAAATCGGGATTCGATTTCCTTTTGCTTGTTCCCGCTGAAAAAAGCTTATTTAATTACTACGGTAAATTCGGCTTTGTGCCTTTCGGGTACGCATATACAGCGAAAATTCCCGAAAAATATAATGAAATTCGGGCAAAATATTCAAAGGCAAGAAAATTTTCGGAAACCGAAGTGATTTTTCCCGACAGTGTAATTGACTTTTGGGCAGAAGCCACAAAGCATTACGGCGGTAAAATAATAGAAACAAACGGTGGCATTTGCCTTTTGGGCGAAAAATTGCTTGATGCAAAAAACGGAGTAAAAAACAACGGTATTGCAATGATAAAGACCGATATAAATATGCTTAAAAGCGCCTCTTGCTATGTCGGAGTAACCTTAGAGTGATAATTGGAGTGATAATATGATATATTTCTTTTTAGCAGACGGATTTGAAGAAACCGAGGCATTAGCGCCTTTAGATGTTTTAAGACGTGCAGGCATCAGCGCAAAGACAGTCGGCATCGGCGGAAAAACAGTTACAGGCTCACACGGCATTCCCGTTGTATGCGACATTTCGGATAGTGAAATTTCGCTTGACAAAAATCTTGACGGCATTTTTCTTCCCGGCGGAATGCCCGGCACATTAAATCTTGAAAAAAGCAAAACAGTAAATAAGGCTATTGATTACTGTGCCGAAAACGGCTTGCTTATTGCGGCAATTTGCGCCGCCCCGTCAATTCTCGGTCACAAGGGGCTGCTTAAAAATAAAAATGCAATCTGCTTCCCGGGATTCGAAAGCGAGCTTGAGGGCGCCGTACTTTCCGACAAATTTGTTTGTGAGGACGGTAACATTTTAACAGCTAAAGGAATGGGCAGTGCAGTTGAATTCGGGCTTAAAATTGCTGAATACCTTTTAGACAGTGAAAAGGCAAATAAAATTCGCTCAACATTACAAATTTACCATGACTAAACAGGATTTTCGTAAAAAATATCTGTCCGTTCGGAACAGCATACCCGACACGGAAAAGAAAGAGTACGACCGAAAACTTACGGAAAAGCTTTTGTCTATGCCTGAATTTGAAAATGCTGAAAACATTTTACTGTTTTGGGGCATTGGCAGTGAATTTGACACGAGGAAAATTTTTAAAGAGTCAATAAAGCAAGGAAAAAAGGTTTATTTCCCAAAATGTATTGATGAAAACAAAATGGTCTTTTTGCGCGTGTTTTCCGATAAAGATTTTTCAGTCGGCAGGTATAACATTCCCGAGCCGACAACCGATATAAAATATGAGTTTCAAAGCAAAAACAGCTTTGCGCTTATCCCTGCACTTTGCGTTGGCAGAGATTTTTCAAGGCTTGGCTACGGAAAAGGCTATTATGACAGATTTTTGAACGATTTTAAGGGAATTTCAGTTTGTCCCATTTATCCGCAGCTTCTTTGCGAAAAAGTTCCGACAGGCAAATTTGACATTCCGCTGAATATAATTATTACACCCACGGACATAAGGAGGTAACTTATATGGACAAGTTTTCAAATGATTTTTCCAACAAAAGTTACGACGATCTTTTAAATGAATATGCAGGTGAAAGCCTTACAAGCAGGGCAAACACACGGCGTGAACAGCAAAAAGCAGATGCACCGAGGTCTGCTAAACAAACTGAACCTCAAAAGAAACACACAAGACCTTCGCACGCTCCGACAGTTAATAAACCTGTAATAGAAACTCCGAAAAGTGCAAGCACAGAACAAGCACCGCCTACCGTTACCCGTAAGCCTGCCCCCCGCCCTGCAAAGCGTGCAGACACAGAGATTTCTTCAAGCGAGAAACGCAAAATCGACCTTAGGCAGATTAAAAGCTTTAGCGAAGAAATCAATGTAAATAAAAATTCCAACGCAGGTGCTGCACAAAACAGCAAGTTAAATGACACAATGGAATTTAAAAAGGGTAAAACTCAACCAAAATTTTCCAAAAAGCCTGTAATTGAAAAGGTTTTTTCAAACGAAACCTCTGCGAATATTAAGAAAAAGGCCTCCAAGCTTAAAAGCTCCAAGGCTTTTGCAAAACTTCCAACAAATAAAAAGGATATTATTACAGCACTAAAGGTCAATAAAACTTTATTTATAGGTATGGCGGTTTGTCTTGCCGTTTCGATTTTTGTTTCTGTCATGCTTATAAGCTGTGTTAACGATGTTCTTGCAATTGGCAGAGACAGTGAAAAATCTGTTGAGGTTGTGCTGCCGAATGATGCAGACACAAAAGCGGCTGTTTCTGTATTAAAAGACAGCGGTCTTATCAAAAACAAGCTTTTCTGCACTGTTTTCATTAAGGCAATGGGATATAACGATAAAAATTACCTTCCCGGAGTCTATTATTTCACTGAAAATATGGGCATTGAAAAAATGATTAAACGGTTTAAAACGAGCAGTACAAGAGGCGCGCTTATCAGCATTACAATTCCCGAAGGATACACCATTGACAAGATTTTTGAAAGGCTCGAAAAGAATAACATCTGTACCGCATCCGCACTTTACAAAACAATAGATGAAGTTGATTTCAGCCAAGAATACGATTTTATTCCGAGCGCTGACTCAAAAAAAGACTGCTACCATATTCTTGAGGGTTATTTCTTCCCTGCGACATACGAATTTGAGCAGGGTGCTGACCCTGCAACGGTTGTCAGAGCCTTCCTTAACGCATTTAAACAGAATTGGACCGATGAATATGCAAAGAAAGCAGAAGAATTGAGAATGTCGGTTGACGAAGTAATAAATCTTGCGTCCATTATTGAAAAAGAGGGTGCAAATGCAAAACAGTTTACACAGATTTCGTCTGTTCTTCACAACCGTTTAAATAAATCAGGTCTGTATCCTCTTCTTCAGTGCAATTCAACCAAGGATTACGTTACAAACACCATTTCGGCAAGAGTTATGTCAAAATCCGATCTTAACAGATACATCAGCAGCTACAACACCTATGAGTGCGAAGGACTGCCGGCAGGTGCAATCTGCAATCCGGGCAAGGCGGCTATCGAAGCCGCTCTAAACCCCGAAAACAGTCAATACTATTTCTTTGCACATGATAATAAGAAAAATATTTATTTGGCTGAGACTCAGGAGCGACAAGATGCGAACCTCATAAAGATTGCACAGGTTAACGCACAGTAACAAGGCGAGGATAATGTATGATTAAACCCGAAATATTAGCACCTGCGGGTGACAGTGAGCGACTTGACTCCGCTTTGATGTTCGGCGCAGACGCAGTATACCTCGGTGCAGACGCATTTACGATGCGTGCCGCTCCGGAGAATTTCAAAACAGTTGAATTATCACAAACAGTTAAAAAATGTCACAGTAAAAATGTTAAGGTGTACCTTACGGTGAACACCTTGCCGAGGAATAATGAAATTACGCTTTTGCCCTCTTACCTTGAGCAGTGGGAGGACGCAGGCGTTGACGGCTTTATTGTTGCGGACATAGGCGTGCTTTCTCTTTGCAAAAAATACGCCCCGCGCGTTCCCGTGCACATTTCAACGCAGGCAGGCATTGTGAATTATGTTACGGCAAATGAATTTTATAATATGGGTGCGTCAAGAATTGTGACAGCAAGAGAGCTGTCGCTCTCGGAAATTGCAGAAATACGCGCCAAAATCCCGAAAGAGCTCGAAATTGAATGTTTTGTCCACGGGGCAATGTGCGTTTCATTTTCAGGCAGATGCCTTTTATCTAACTACCTGTTGAATAGAGATGCAAATAGGGGCGAGTGCGCCCAACCCTGCCGTTGGGAATACGCAATTATGGAGAAAAAGCGTGACGGAATGTATTTCCCCATTGATGACACTGAAAACGGTACTTACATATTGAACTCAAAGGATATGTGTATGATTGAGCATATTCCCGAGCTTATCTCGGCGGGAATTAACAGTTTTAAAATTGAGGGCAGAGCAAAATCCGCCTACTATGCGGCTGTTATTACCAATGCTTACAGAACCGCTGTTGACGAATATATGCAAAATCCGTCACCCGATTTTAAACCATCTCAATGGATAATCGACGAGTGCTATAAGGTCAGCTACCGTGACTACTGCACAGGGTTTTACTTTAATGCGCCGAATGAAAATGCACAAATTTCATTTGAGGGCGGTTATATTCGCCACTGCGACATTGCGGCGGTTGTAACAAAATGTGAAGACGGTTTTATTTTCGCTGAACAGAGAAACAAATTTTGCAGGGGCGAAACGCTTGATGCATTAGAGCCGCACAAATCACCCGTATTTTTCAAAGCAGACGAAATTTTTGACCTTGACGGAAATGAGCTTGACTCACTCCCCCACCCAATGATGCAGTTTAAAATTAAAAGCGATTTAACTTTCCCTGCGGGAACGATGCTGAGAAAAGAAAAATGAACCTGTTTTTAGATAATTTAGTAAAAAAGATACAGCTTGATGACAGCGCTTTAAAGCTCGCTCTGCCGCACATTGAATCGGGCAGGGCCGAGGCTTTGGCGGACAAAATACTGTCAAAGGGCTGTCTTTTTTGTTCTGCGGAATATCGCAAAAGCCCAAAAGAATTTGCTCCCCTGCTGCTTGCCGCATCGCTGATACTTGCACAAAAAGTTTATGAAAAATACAGCGAAAGAGATATTCCCGATGAAATTTTTTATGACACAATGTCAGACATCACGGTTTGGGTAAACACACTGAAACGCGAGGAAAATATTGACGGGCTTAAAAACATCGGCTGGCTGTATAACCATTTTAAATTTGAGCTGTTTAAAATCGGCAGAATGCAGTACCAGTTTTATAAAACAAACTACATAATTTCGGGCATACCATTGCTGAAAATTCGACAACTGACCGTAAAAAATCACCGCCCTGTTTTAAATATTCACATTCCGGAGGGCGAACCGCTGTACTTGGATAAATGCAAAGACAGCATAAATTCGGCAAAAGGATTTTTCGAAAAATATTTTCCCGAATACAAATTTGACGGCTTTGTGTGCGATTCGTGGCTCCTTGACCCCAATAATACTCTGTTTATGGACTGCAATAAAAACATAGTAATGTTTTCAGATTTATTCGACACCGTGGTCAGAGCAAAACACAACAATTTTGAAATTGTTAAACGCCTTTGGGGTAAGGAAATAAAATCCGCAGATGATATAAAAGATTTTCCCGAAATCACTGATTTGCAAAGGCGCACTAAAGCACATATTCTCTCGGGCGGTAAAACAGGAAACGGCTACGGAACAATAAGTCTGTTTAAATAAATTAACCCGTTGCACTTTATAATAAAATGTGGTATTATTTTTTCGGTGATTTAAGTGAGATTACGTAAAACAAAAAATCTTGAAAAACGGCGTGAAAGCTGCAGTGAGCTTCGCCTGCCCTATACCCTGCCTACATTTAAACTTAATGAAATAAAGGATTACCGTCAGTATTTTGATTTGGAAGAGATTTTCGGTAACCCAAATCCCCTTGTGCTTGAAATAGGGTGCGGAAAGGGTCAGTTTGCCTGTACTTATGCCGAGAGAAATCCCGACAAAAATGTACTCGCTGTTGAGTGCGAGGCAGGCGTACTTGTAAAGGCATGCGAAAAAGCACAGAATATGGGACTTTCCAATATCCGATTTTTAGAGATGAAAGCAGAATATCTTCCAATATTCTTAAAGCCGCAAAGCGTCAGCGAAATTTACCTTAATTTCAGCACACCGTTTCCGAAAAAGACTTATGAAAAGCACCGCTTAACGCACAAAAGCTTCTTGGAAATATATAAAACTCTTTTATGCAGTGACGGTTTTATTGCGCAAAAGACCGACAATCAAGGTTTATTTGAATTTTCACTTGAAAGCTTTTCGCAAAACGGATTTGCGCTTTATAACATTTCGCTTGATTTACATAAAAGCGATTTTGAAGGCAATATCGTAACCGAATACGAGCAAAAATTCGCAGAGCAAGGTATGCCGATTTACAGACTTGAGGCAAGGCCTATTTTATAATTGATACCGACATAAAAAATCCCACTGAAAAATCAGCGGGATTTTTTATTGTTCTAATTAAAAGTTACTTTCTGTCAATCGCCGTTTTCAAGGCGCTTTTGAGAATATTCGCATCCGCAATAATTCTGGCGGTAAAGGTTATACTCCTTTGAAAGCTCGATTGAACGCTTAAAGCCCTCTTTCTTTTTAAAATCTGACGGTAAAAATTTAACATTATATTCGTTTGCTAGTTCTTCGCCGATTTCATTGATTTTTGCGGCATTTTTAAGGGGACTTATTGTCAGTGATGTTGTAAAATAATCAAAACCGTTTCGGCTCGCAACATTTGCCGCCTTTTCAAGGCGTAATCGGTAGCATTTAAAGCACCTCTCGCCACCCTCACGGCAATTTTCCATTCCATTTACAGTTTCATAAAACTTTTCGCTTTCAAAATCACAGTCGATAAATTTTACGGGGTATTTCGTTTTCATTTCGCCTATCAGCCGAATTTGCTCGGACTTTCTGTGGACATACTCGCTTTCTGGGTAAATGTTAGGGTTATAATAAAGCACGGTAATATTAAAATATTGCGACAAATATTCAATGCAGTAGCTGCTGCACGGCGCACAGCAGGTATGCAAAAGCAGGGACGGGGCGTTTTCGCCCAGTCCCTGAATTATTTTATCAAGCTGTTTCTGATAGTTAATATTATTCGTCATCTGCATCTGAATTTTCAGCTTCGTCAGGCAAAATTTCAACTTTTACCTTGCCTATTCTTCTCTCTTCAACATTCAGCACGGTGAATTTAATGTTTTCATACTGTGCTATATCCTGATTTTTACCGTCCGGCAAATAGCCCAACAGGCTTATTATAAATCCGCCTAGCGTGTCATAATCGCCGTCGGGAATTTTAACGCCGAGCAATTCTTCAACCTCGTCAATAAATGTAATGCCGTCAACTGTAAAGGTGCTGTCGTCAATTTTTGAGATTTCCTCATCCTCGTTGTCATATTCGTCCTGAATATTGCCGACTATGGACTCAAGAATATCCTCAAGCGTCACAATACCTGCCGTGCCGCCGTATTCATCAACAACAACGGCAAGCTGAACATGCTTTTCGAGCATTTCATTCAAAAGCTCGGAGCATTTTTTCGTTTCGGGAACATAATAGGTTTCTCTGATAAAGTCCTTTATCGACTTGGATTTCGGAATTGACGTGCCGATATATTTTAAAAAGTCTTTAACGTAAATTACACCGACAATATTGTCCTGATCCTCTTTATATACAGGGATTCGTGAATGTCCGCACTCAATGGACATATTGATTATATCGGAAAGCGGGTCGTCAAAATCAACACAGTCCATATCCGTCCTGTGGGTCATAACGCCTGCAACATCCATATCGTCAAACTCGAAGATGTTGTTAATCATTTCCTTTTGGACATCCTCAATAACGCCCTTTTCCTGACCAACATCAACCATCATTCGAATTTCTTCTTCAGTCACAACCTCTTCGTCCTCATTGGGGTCAATGCCGAAAAGACGGATAAGTCCGTTTGTTGAAGCTGACAGAAGCTTTACAAACGGCTTTGCAATTTTATTTACAAAAAGCAATACGGGAACGACCGTAAACGAAACCTTTTCAGGTGCGTGCATTGCAATTTTTTTCGGTGTAAGCTCACCGAGCACAAGTGAAAAATAAGACATAATAACGGTGATAAGCACGGTTGAAACGGCGCTTATTACACCTACGGGAATAACATTCACTATGCTTGTTTCGGCTAACTTTTCAGTCAGCATAACGGCAAAGCTCTGCGAAGCTGTCGCACTCGTTAAAAAGCCTGCAAGAGTTACGCCGATTTGAATTGTTGATAAAAATCCGCTTGAGTCCTTAGTAAGCTTTAAAACCTGCTTGGCTTTTTTGTCGCCGTCCTCTGCCATTTTTTCAATCTTGTTGTCATTAAGCGAAATAATGGCAATTTCGCTCATTGCAAAAAATGCGTTTACAAGAATCAAGATAAAGAGTACCAATAATTTAAGAATAATACTCACGGGGTCTGCGTCCATAGACTAAAATTACTCCTTTAAATTTAAAAAAATATTTTCGGTAAATATACCTTTTTATATTGTATAACAAAATAGGCAATTAGTCAAGTAAAGCCTTAAGAACTGCTCATTTGTCCGTTTTGCCCAAAAATATTCCTGAATACGGCAAAATTCCCTTCAAAAAAATATTTACAATTTAATTTAAAAGTGTTAAAATGTCAAATGTATGAGAAATTTTCATTTCTATTACTTTGTAATCAATTCAAGGAGGAAATAAATCATGGTAGTCAGAAAATCAAAGACTATGGACGGTAACAATGCCGCTGCTCATGTTTCTTATGCATTCACTGAAGTAGCCGGTATTTATCCTATTACACCGTCAAGCCCCATGGCAGACTTTGTTGACCAGTGGTCAGCTCAGGGTCTTAAAAACATTTTCGGCACAACCGTAAAGGTTGCTGAAATGCAGTCGGAAGCAGGCGCTTCGGGTACTGTTCACGGCTCTCTTGCGGCAGGTGCTCTCACAACTACTTATACAGCTTCTCAGGGTCTTCTTCTTATGATCCCGAATATGTATAAGATTGCAGGTGAATTACTCCCCTGCGTATTCCACGTTTCAGCTCGTTGCGTTGCTTCACACGCATTGAACATTTTCGGTGACCACTCCGACGTTTATGCTTGCCGCCAGACAGGCTTTGCAATGCTTGCAGAAACAAATCCCCAGGAGGTTATGGACCTTGCCGCAGTTGCTCACCTTGCAACAATCAAGTCAAGAGTTCCGTTCATCAACTTCTTTGACGGATTCAGAACATCACACGAAATTCAGAAAATTAAAGTTTGGGATTTTGAAGACCTTAAAGAGATGTGCGATATGGACGCTGTTGAAGCATTCCGTAAGCGCGCTCTTAACCCCGAAAGACCCGTTATGCGCGGTTCACACGAAAACGGCGATATCTTCTTCCAGCACAGAGAGGCTTGTAACGAATATTACAACGCTGTTCCCGGTATTGTTGAAGAGTATATGGGTAAGGTTAACGAAAAGCTCGGCACAGATTACAAGCTTTTCAACTACTACGGCGCACCCGATGCTGAAAGAGTTATCGTAGCAATGGGTTCGGTTTGCGATGTTGCTGAAGAGGTTATCGACTATCTTATGGCAAAGGGCGAAAAGGTCGGTCTTATTAAGGTTCGTCTTTACAGACCTTTCTCAACAAAGCATTTTGTTGACGCTATTCCCCAGACTGCAAAGAAAATCGCAGTTCTTGACAGAACAAAAGAACCCGGTTCAATCGGCGAGCCATTATTCCTTGACGTTATTGCCGCTCTTAACGAACAGGGCAGAGACGGCATTAAGGTTTGCGGCGGCAGATACGGTCTCGGTTCAAAGGATACTCCCCCTGCAAGCATTTTTGCAGTTTATGAGCATCTTAATGCTGAAACTCCTGCACGTCAGTTCACAATCGGCATTAACGATGATGTAACTCACCTTTCACTCGAAGAAAAGGCTGCTCCCATTACTGCGGCAGATGGCACAATTGAGTGCAAGTTCTGGGGTCTCGGCGGTGACGGTACAGTCGGCGCAAACAAAGACTCTATCAAGATTATCGGTGA
>DERX01000050.1:10260-10394 GCA_002361875.1 Ruminococcaceae bacterium UBA3329 | reverse complement strand
CTTGCCGTGGTCAACGTGCGCAATAATCGCAATATTTCTTATATTTTCTCTCTTTTTCAAAAGTTTCACCTTCAATTAAAATTTCGACTAATAATTTTATCACTAATCTTTCGATAACGCAATATAAAAATATG
>DERX01000050.1:455-9994 GCA_002361875.1 Ruminococcaceae bacterium UBA3329 | reverse complement strand
GCAATATAAAAATATAAATTTGTCGCATTCTATTTACAAATTTGTTTTTTTGATATAAAATTTAAATAGAATATTATTTTGGAGAAACAAATGAAACAAATACTGAAAAGTGTCAAAACTTTTATAAAAGAAACCGATAAGATTTTATTGTTGCTTTGTGCTTTGACTTCAGCGTTCGGCTCTGTAATGGTTTTAAGTGCAACGCTTCATACTGCGTCAGACGGAGTCCGCTTTACCCGTGACTTTAAGGTTATGGTTGCCGCAGTCTGCCTTGGACTTGCTATGGCAATCATAATTTCGCTTATTGATTATGAATTTATAATTAAAATGTGGCCGCTTATAGCTGCTGTAAGTATTGGATTAATGCTTTTGCTTTTTGTTCCCGGAGTAGGCGTAGGTCCTGAAGAACGGCCTGATGCAAAAACATGGATTTCACTTGCCGGCGGTAAAATCTTTTTTCAGCCGTCTGAAATTGTAAAAATCGGATTTATTATTACCTTCGGTGTTCATCTGGACAAGGTAAAGAACAATATAAACCATATTCTGACACTGATTCCTTTAGCGATACATGCGCTTATTCCAATTGCACTTGTTATGAAATCCGGTGATATGGGTTCAGCGCTTATATTTATTATTATTACAATGGCAATGCTCTTTGTTGCAGGACTTCATTGGCTTTATTTTGTTGCGGGCGGAGTTTTGTTGCTCGCTGCCCTGCCGCTCGTTTGGATTTTTGTTCTCGAAAACATTCAAAAAAGCAGATTTTTAGCACTGGTTTACCCTGAACTTTATCCTGATGTTATTTATCAGCAAGAGCGCGGTCTTGCTGCAATCGGCGGCGGAGGACTTACAGGACAAGGCTTATTTAAAGGCAATTACACACAGCTCGGAATTGTACCTGAAAGCCAAAACGATATGATATTTTCAGTTATAGGAGAAGAACTCGGCTTTGTTGGCTGTGTAATTGCACTTTTGCTATTGACATTTATCGTCATAAGAATTGCAAGAACAGGCAGACTTGATAAAGTCGGAAACACGAAAGTTATGTGTTACGGCGTAGTTGCAATGATAGCAGGACAGGTTATAATAAACATCGGTATGTGCTTGGAGCTTCTGCCGGTTATCGGCATTACTCTCCCATTCTTTTCGGCAGGCGGTTCGTCAAACCTTTGTCTGTACCTTGCAATCGGCTTAATTATGAGCTTTTACAGGTACAATCAACAACGTGACATCATTGACATAGGCTTTGCTAACATTGACAACCCATTCAGAGAAAGTTAAGTTTTTGCACTTATATTCTATGAAAAATCCCCTTGACCTTTTTTGTCAGGGGGATTTACTTATGAAAATTAAATTTTATCAGCAATAGCAAGAACGAGCTTTTCGCTCTTTTCCCAACCAAGGCAAGCGTCGGTAATTGATTTGCCGTATATTCCGCAGCCAATCGGTTGATTACCGTCCTCAATATAGCTTTCAATCATAAGTCCTTTTACGAGGCTTTTTATTTCAGAATTATAATGCATACTGTTAATTATTTCTTTAGCAATTCTTATTTGCTGAATTGGGTCTTTCCCCGAATTTGAATGGTTTGTGTCAATTATAACGGCAGGATTTAAAAGTCCTGATTTTTGATAAGCATTGTTAAGGTGAACAAGGTCTTCGTAATGGTAATTCGGCATTGACTGACCGTGCTTATTTACATAACCTCTGAGAATTGCGTGGGCATATTCATTTCCCTCTGAATGTACCTCCCACCCTCTGAAAATAAATGTATGCTTATGCTGTGCGGCAGTAATTGAGTTCATCATAACCGAAATATCGCCGCTTGTGGGATTTTTCATACCAACCGGAACATCAAGTCCGCTTGCAGTCAGTCTGTGCTGTTGATTTTCAACACTTCTCGCTCCTACTGCATTATATCCGAGCAAATCGTCAAGGTATCTTGAATTCTCGGGATAAAGCATCTCGTCAGCGCAGGCAAAACCCGTTTCCTGAATTGCTTTCATATGAAGCTCACGAATTGCAACAATTCCCTTGAACATATCCGGCTTTCCGTCAGGGTCGGGCTGATGAAGCATACCCTTGTAGCCGTCGCCCGTTGTACGCGGTTTGTTTGTATAAATTCTCGGAACAATAAAAATTTTATCCTTAACCTTTTCTTGTAGTTCACGCAGTCTGCCGATATAATCAAGCACACTGTCATCACGGTCTGCGGAGCAAGGCCCGATAATTAGAATGAATTTATCGTTTTTTCCTGCAAAAATGTCTTTAAGCTCATCAGTACGCTCTTTAACTGTAGCCTGAATTTCAGCAGAGGCAGGATACATCTGCTTAACCTCCTGTGGAATTGCGAGCTTTTTTTCAAAAATCATATTCATAATAATGTCTCCTTTATTTATCAAACAGCGCTCTGCGAGCGGTAGATTGAATCATTTTTTCTTTCATTTTTTCAACATCTTCATTTTCGAGTATTTCATAAAAAGCATTAAATTCCGTTATAAAGGTTTTCATTTGAGAAAGCAGAGCATCTTTGTTAAGCAGAAAAAGCTCGCTCCACATATTCTCATTTATACGCGCAATTCGTGTTAAATCCCTGAATGAATCACCCGTATAATCAACAAGATGTTCGCTTTTTGAACAGGTCATAAGGCAAATTGCAATGCAGTGCGTAAGCTGTGAAACAAAACCAATCATCTCGTCATGCGCTTTCGGCGGCAAAGAAGAAATTCTTGCAAATTCAAGTGTTTCGCCTATCGCTTTGCACATTTCAATAGCATTAAAGGTGTTAGTGTCGGTCGGTACTACAATGTAGTTTGCCTCTTTAAAAATTGCATCGTCGGCATTTTCTACACCGTAAACCTCTTTACCTGCCATTGGATGAGCGGCAATAAATTCAAGATCGCTGCGAAGTATATTTTGTATTTTATAAACAATACATGATTTTACGCCCGTAACATCTGTAATCACTGCATCGCTTTTAAATAAGTGCTGATTGCTCTTTACCCAATCGAGAAACACATGGGGATAAAGTGCAAAAACGACTAAATCGGCAGATGAAATTAAGCTTTCATCGACATCTGTTGAACCTTTATCAATAATGTTGTTTTCAAGTGCATATTGAATCGAATTTTCATTAACATCAATAGCCGAAACCTTATATCCTTTTTTGTGAAGCCCCATAGCGTAACTGCCGCCGATAAGTCCGAGGCCTACTATGAGAATATTTAAATCTTTATCAAGTTTCATAATTTATAATTACACCTGCCTTAGAAATCACATCAAAAAAGTCGGGGAAGCTCTTTTTTACAGCTTCAAAGCCCTGAATTTTACCGCCAGTTTTGCAAAGCAAAAATGCATTTGCCATTACAATTCGGTGGTCATTATGACCGTAAACAGTTTCAGTCGGAGCGTGAAAATCAGAAGAATCTATAGTCACACTGTTATCTCCCTCTGTAAGAACAATACCGAATTTTGCAAGCTCTGTCTGCATACAGGCTATTCTATCGCTTTCTTTAAACCTTAAGCGATCTGTTCCCGTAAATGTTGCCCCATTGTGAAGCCCTGCGAAAGCAAACATAATCGGCGCTAAATCGGGACAGTCGGTTAAATTGAGAATGGGAGTTCCGTTTTTTAAAGCCTCAAAGTATTCTAAACACACCTTATCTCCCTGCGAAGAGCTACTGTTTACACCGAGCACATCCAAACTTGCTCCACACTCACGGAAAGCATACAGAAATGCGGCATTTGACCAATCGCCCTCAACTGTTGCATTTTGCGGTATATATTTTTGATTACCCTTTATTTTAATTTTTAATCCGCCGTAATCAATGTCAATTCCGAATTTTTTTAGAATTGAAACTGTCATATCAACATACGGCTTGCTTTCAAACGGTGGAATAATATTTATTTCGCTGTTGTTTTCCAAAAGCGGCAGAGCAAACAGTAATCCGCTTATAAACTGACTGCTAATATTGCCTTTAACGGAAAAATTACCCGAATGAAGCTTGCCCTTAACCTTAACAGAAGTATCATTCTTCCTGAATAATAAGCCTTGCTCCTTTGCAATATCCTCATAAACGCTTAAAGGGCGTGAAATCAGCTTTTGAGTACCGTTTAATGTAATTTCATTTTCGGATAAAAGACACAGCGGAATAAAGAACCTAAGCGTACTGCCGCTTTCATTACAGAAAAGCGAATTGTTTATGAATTTTGTGAAGTCACTTATACCCGTAATTTCCGCAGAGTCGCCCTGAATTTCAATTTTTGCACCTAAAGCCGATAAACATTCAATTGTCGCCTTAATATCGTCAGAAAAAGAAATATTGCTGATTTTTGACTTGCCGTTTGCAAGACCTGCGCAAATTAGCGCTCTGTGCGCATAGCTTTTTGACGGCGGAGCTGTAATTTTACCCGTCGGCATAGACGGATTTATTGTTAAAACCATACTTATTTACCTGCCAAAAAATCGACTGCATCTGTGTATCCCTTAAAGCCGCGACCCTTTATTGTTTTAACACAAGCAAGACGGATGTAGCTTGTTTTTCTGAAATCCTCTCTTGTGTCGGGGTCGGAAATGTGCACCTCAACAGTCGGAATTCCTACGCTTTTTACTGCATCAAAAAGAGCCACGCTTGTATGCGTATAAGCGCCCGGATTTATAACTATTCCATCAGTATTTCCATAGGACTGCTGAATTTTGTCAACAAGGTCACCCTCGTGATTAGACTGATAAAATTCAACCGAAACACCCAAACCGTCACAATGCAATTTTATAAGCTCACATAAATCGTCATATGTTTGCGAGCCGTAAATCTGCGGTTCTCTTATTCCAAGCATATTGAGATTAGGGCCGTTAATAACAAGAATTTTCATAATTAAAATGCTCACTTTCTATCTGCTTAACTGCGTCATTTACAACGCCTGTAACGGTAACGGACTTATCAGCCGAAGATTTATAAATTCCGTAACGCTCGCTATATCGTTTTTCTATAGCCTCACGGCTTGAAGCAGTCGGTCTGTCGGAGGTAGGAACAATCTGCTCAAGCGGTCTGTCAAGAAAATATATAATACCGTTCATTTTTAACGCATCGACATTTTCCCGTCGAAGAACTGCTCCTCCACCCGTTGCAATTACTGCGCCGGAATATTTTGAAATATCTTTTATGATGTCAGTTTCAACATCACGGAATTTTTCTTCGCCATACTGTGAAAAATAGTCGGAAATTTCAATCTTAATGTTTTTTTTAATTTCGATGTCTGTATCAATGAAATCTCTGCCCAGTTTTTCTGCAACAGCTTGTCCTATTGTTGTTTTACCGCTTCCCGGCATTCCGATTAAAACGATATTTTGCTTATTTGCTTTTACATCGTTAAAAATGTCATCAAGTAAGTTTTCCGGTGCTGTTTTGTCCATAAAAATCTCGTAAGCCTTTATTGCCTGCGCTACAAGCATATAAAGTCCGCTTTCAGAAGAGATACCGCATGATTTTGCGTCGGCAACAAGCTTTGTCTCAAGCGGATTGTAAACTGCATCTATTACGCCCGAAAGAGAAGTAAAACGGCTCAAATCAACGGGTGAAGCATAGATTTGCGGAAACATACCCACGGGAGTAGTATTGATAATTATGTCCGTATCTGCATTATTTTCATATAATTCATCATAAGTAACAGTGTTTTCCGTTTTGCTGCGGCTGACCTTAATAACAGATTTTGCGCCCAAATTCTTTGCAACTGCGGCGGCTGTTTTTGACGTACCGCCAGTGCCGAGCACTGCAACTTTTTTACCGTTAAAATCAATATTATTCTTTTTTATAAGAGCAGTCATACCGTAAAAATCAGTGTTGTAACCATAAAGTCTACCGTCACGGTTGACAATTGTATTTACAGCACCTATGCTTTTTGCGGTATCACTTAATTCATAAAGATACGGAATTACTGCTTCCTTATACGGAATAGTTACATTTATTGCTTTAAAATCCCGTTTTTCCATAAATACCGGCAATTCATCTTCGGTAAGCTCGACAAGCTTATAAGAATAATCGCCGATTTTTTCATGTATTATCTTTGAAAATGAGTGAGGAAGCTTTTTCCCTATACAACCGTATTCCATTTTATAAATCACTTCCCAAAAAATCTGTTCCGAACCGCAAAGCCAGCATATCGGCAATAACAAGTGCCGTCAATGAATCCTGCACAACGGCGGCACGGTGCACAACGCACGGGTCATGCCTGCCTTTTAACTCAATTTCAGCATTTTCGTTATTTATGAAATCAACCGTTTTCTGCTTTTGGAAAATTGACGGAGTCGGTTTAATTGCAGTTCTGAAAATTATCGGCATTCCGTTTGAAATTCCGCCGTTAATTCCCCCGTTATTATTCGTCAAAGTTGAAATTTTACCGCTTTCAAAAACAAACGGGTCATTGGCTTTTGAGCCTGTCATATCTGCAAATTCAAATCCCCTGCCAAATTCAATTCCCTTAACGGCAGGCATACCGAATAAGGCGTGTGAAATAACGCTTTCAATTGAATCAAACCAAGGTTCTCCTACGCCTTCGGGCAAGCCGTAAACAGCAGTTTCCAAAATACCGCCTACACTGTCCTTGTTTTCAGCCGCTTTTTCAATGGCAGATTTCATTTCAAGCGCTTTATCTTCATCAAGAACCGAGAAAATTTTGTCATCAAGAGCGACTAAATCATTTTTATAATCTTCAAAGCATCGGTCTGAAACGCCCGCACATTTTTTGATATGCGTGCCGATATATATGCCTTTATTCTTTAAAGCACTCATCAAAATTGCACCTGCGGCAACAACAGGAGCAGTTATTCGCCCGCTGAAATGACCGCCGCCTCTGAAATCTTCAAAACCGTGATACTTGCAGTAGGCAGTGAAATCGGCGTGACCCGGTCGGGCTAAA
This sequence comes from Ruminococcaceae bacterium UBA3329, assembly GCA_002361875.1. Classification (GTDB taxonomy): domain Bacteria; phylum Bacillota; class Clostridia; order Oscillospirales; family Acutalibacteraceae; genus Fimenecus. Next base: position 3,079 of record DERX01000050.1, on the reverse strand, counting down.
GAGCGAGTAGCGGAGTAATCCTTACTGTGCATATCAGCGTTTTTAATAACTAACGCTATCGGAGTGCCTGTTGTAAAGCCGTTATAAACGCCGCTCACAATTTCGGGTTTGTCCTCTTCGTGACGGGCAGTGGAAATTTTACCGTATGCCATTCTCTGTGACATTTTTTTAGCTATATATTCTTCGTCAAGCTTTATTCCCGGTGCAAGTCCGTCCAGAACAGCGCCGATTGCCTCACCGTGGCTTTCACCGAAAAGAGTTAAACTTACAGATGAACCGAATGTATTTTTCATTCATTTCACTCCTTGATAATGACTGAAAGCTTTTGTTCAATTTCACCGACAGTCATTTTTTTGATTTCAAAAGAGCCGATATTGTTAACCAAAACCGCATTCACTGTGCTGTCACGCATTTTTTTGTCGTGAACAACGGCTGAAATCACTTTCTTTGGGTCTATTGAAATTTCGGTCGGAAGATTTAATTTATTTAAAACAGAAATAAGTCTTTCACGAACGCTGTCACTGCACATCGGGAGCATACCGAGCGCAACACATTCGCCGTGGTAAAGCCCGTGAAGCCCCTCTTCACTTTCAATTCCGTGGCCAATTGTGTGACCGAAATTGAGTATCATACGAAGACCCGCTTCTTTAACATCCTGCTCAACGACTTTTCTTTTTATTTCAATAGCTTTGAACAATATCTCATCAATATTTTCAAATATATTTTTAGTTTCAAACAGTTCAAAAAGCTCACCGTCAGATGTAAGGCTCATTTTTACAGCCTCGGCAAGTCCGTTGGAAATTTGACGGTCAGGCAAGCTGCCGAGTACATCGGGGTCAATAATAACTGCTTTCGGCTGATAAAATGCGCCAACAATATTCTTAATACCGTCAAGGTCAACCGCAGTTTTTCCGCCTATTGATGAGTCAACCTGTGACAAAACCGTTGTCGGAAAATTGTAAAAATCAATTCCTCTCATAAAGCAGGCAGAAGCAAATCCAGCAAGGTCACCCACTACACCGCCGCCGCAAGCGACAACGCTATCTTTGCGTGTAAATCCTTTTTCCAGCAAGTAAGACTCAATTTTACCGAACTCTGAAAGATTTTTACTTTTTTCACCTTCGGGAACGGTATATATAAAGCCGTCCTCAAACTGACTTGCCAAACATTCGGAATACTCTTTCGGAACTCCGCTGTCCGTTACAATTAAAACCTTGCCGTTTATGTCAGTTAATTTTGAAAATTTATTTATTGCTCCGCGCTCAATAATAATATCGTAGCTGTCGGCACCTAAATTCACCCGTGTTTTCATTATATCACCTTTTCAGATTGATTTTGTCTCGGAAAAATTACCTGCAATCTTTAATTTTTCACAGCAAACGGAAAGCTCGTTAAGCATTCTTTTACCCTCATCACTGCTTTGGTCACCCTCAGCCTCAACATAGAAATAATACTGCCACGGGACATTTTTAACGGGACGGCTTCTGAGTATTCTCATATTAAATCCGTGTGCACAAATAATGTTGACAGCCTTTGCAAGCGCTCCGACAACATTATTTACAGTGAACAGTAAAATAAATTTACCGTTTGCACTGCTGTTGTTTGCAACAGATTTTGAAAATACAGCAAATCTTGTTGTATTAACGGCGCTCTCGTTAATATCGTGGTCGATAACATCAAGTCCGTAAACAGATGCTGTTTCTTTACTGGCGATTGCCGCAACGGAAATATCATTCATTTCCGCAACCTGTCTTGCGGCAACGGCAGTATTTGTTGCCTGTTCGCTTACAAAACCATGTTCCTTAATGTAAACATTACACTGTGAAAGAGCTTGAGGATGACTTATGACCGTATCAATGTTTTCAAGCGTTGCGCCTTTAATGCCGATAAGATTTTGCTTTACGGGCATATCGTAAATACCGTTTACGGTAAGGTCACCGCTGAACATAAGGTCAATAACCTGTCCGACCTCTCCTGCGTAACTGTTTTCAATCGGAAGAACACAGCAGTCACAATCGCCGTCCAAAACTGATTTATATGCCGAATCAAAATCGGAAAACGAAATTGTTCTGCCCTGCGGAAAAATGCTCTTTGCCGCAATCTCTGCAAAAGCACCCTCAATTCCGCAGAAAGCAATTTTCATGCCTGAAAGTAAATTTTCCTGATATTTCTTTGAAACATCAATAAACGATCTTAAAAGTATGTCGTAATACGGTTTTAATTCGTCAGAGCCGAGTCTTTCGACATTTCTTTGTACAATAAACTTCTCTCTTTCTTCGTCGTAAATCGGAAGTCCCCGCTCGCCCTTATACTCGGCAACTGTTTTAACAGCACCCATTCTTTTAATGAAAAGCTCTGCAATCTCCTTATCAGCTTCGTCGATTATTTTTCTCGCATTCTCAATATCGCTCATATTTTGCCACCTCTACACAAAAAAATAACCGCTTATTCACAGCGAAATAAGCGGTTGAAAAAACATTTTGTAACTGCACTCAATGTTTAATCAATCGCACTGATAAAGTAATAGTAAAAATAGCAATTGAAAAACATTGTAAGCGCTCCTTTTCAAAAATTAAGGGTATGATACTCTCTTTTTCTCTGTTTGTCAAGTATTTTAGAAAATG
>DERX01000050.1:0-176 GCA_002361875.1 Ruminococcaceae bacterium UBA3329 | reverse complement strand
TTTGTCAAGTATTTTAGAAAATAAGGTTGAATAAATTTATCAAATTTTTTTATCCTAAACATCTGCTGCAAAATGCGTATCCGTTGGACAAATACTGATTTTGCAATTCTTCATCTGTTAATTGCACGGTCAGTTTGTTTTCTTCTTTCATATTTGCAGCATAACTGCAAGAAGAA
>DERX01000094.1:28235-41491 GCA_002361875.1 Ruminococcaceae bacterium UBA3329 | reverse complement strand
CGGCAAGGAAACACTTAATATATAAATATAATAAAATATTTAAACGAAAGGAAAATACGGAGCGAAAAATCCGTATAAAAAAAGGAATGAATATCAATCAGTTTATAATGTTTGCCGTAAGACTGCTTGCAGGCACGGGAGTTTTCCTTGTAGGAGTTCACCTTCTCACGTCGAACATTGAACAGTTGGCTACTGACAGAATTAAATCAATTTTCGGCAAAACTGCCGACAAAAAGCTTACAAATGTTGCCATAGGCACTGCCGCAACGGCTCTTATTCAAAGCTCGGGAGTAACAACCGTGCTCATAGTCGGCTTTGTAAATGTCGGTATTGTAAATCTTTATCAGGCAACGGCTATGATAATGGGCGCAAACATCGGAACAACCGTAACAGCTCAGATTGCGGCACTGAGTGCATTTCCCGTTACTACTTATGTTCAGGCGAGCGTATTTATAGGCATTTTGATAAATATGCTGTGCAAAAGCGAAAAAATTAAAAAAGCCGGCTTAATTGTGTCGGGACTCGGTCTGATTTTTATCGGACTTTCAATTATGTCCGACGCTATGAAGGTAAACAGCGATGCAATTCAGGTTTTGTTTGAAAATATTAAAAATCCGTTTTTGCTTTTCCTTATAGGAATTTTGCTTACGGCTCTCGTACAGTCAAGCTCGGCGACAACGTCGATAATTATTGCGATGTCCGTTGCGGGTCTTACAATCGGCACAGGCGGAAACGAAGTGCTGTATATTATTCTCGGTACAAATATCGGCTCCTGTGTTACTGCTCTGATGTCCTCGTTAACGGCAGGCACAAACGCAAAGCGAGCAAGTCTTATTCACCTGCTGTTTAACTCCTTCGGCTCTGTTATATTCTTCATATTGCTTATGCTCGTTCCTGATTTTACAGAGCTGACCTTCAGAAAATGGTTCGTCTCCCCTGCAACGCAAATTGCTATGTTCCACACATTTTTCAATGTGACCTGCACGGTTATTTTCCTGCCGTTCTGCAATGTGTTTGTAAAAATATCGCAGGCGCTTATAAAGGATAAAACGGACGAAAAGAAGATTTCAAATCTTGATGACCGTATTCTCTCCTCCCCGTCACTTGCAATTTCACAGCTTGAAAATGAAACAATACTTTTAGCCGAACAGTCTATGAAAGCATTCAGAACGGCATATCGGTCATTCGACACCAAGGACAGAACGCTTATTGAAACGGTGCAAAATCAGATAAAGAAATGTAATAAAACGTACAACTCAATAGTAAGCTATCTTATTAGGCTTTCCGCACAGAGCGAACAGCTTGCCGACGAAAAAATCATATCAAATATTCACAGCAACGTAAGCAATATTATGAGAATTGCGGAAATAGCAGATAACTTTACAAAATACACCGTAAGCTCAATTGAAAACGATTTTACTTTTTCAAAAGATGTCCGCCGCACTGTAAATGATATGATAAACGCCGTAGAAGAGCTTTATTCAATTACAAAGCAAGTTATTTCGGAAAAAGACGCTTCACTTATACCGAAAGCAGACGCTATTGAAAACAGAATAGACAATTTCAGAAACACTCTTATAGACGACCACATCGACCGTCTTAACAAGGGAATTTGCAGCCCCAAAAGCAGCGGAGTATTCATTAACCTTGTTTCCAATATTGAAAGGCTCGGCGACCATTTAACGTATATCGTTTATACGGTTAAATAGATATTTTACTTTCACCCTGTGTATATTATCAGTCATTTACGGAAAAACTGATATATATTCGGAGGGTGAAAAATGAATATTATCAAGGTTATTTTAACATCGGTTTTTTCGGCTTTAATTCTTTTTATAATTGCAAAAATTATGGGTCACCGTCAGGTTTCACAGCTTGATTTTTTCGACTATATTACCGGCATCACCATTGGTTCTATTGCTGCTGAAATGGCTACTGAGCTTGAAACTCCGTGGAAGCCCGCAATAGCTATGGTAATTTACGGCGCAATTGCATTTTCACTCAATCTTATTACAAGTAAATTTCCGAGGACACGCAAATACATCAACGGCTCTCCTGCAATTCTTATGAATGGCGGAAAGCTGTACCGAAAAAATATGAAAAAAGCTAAGCTTGATTTGAGCGAATTTCTTATGATGTGCCGTGAAGAAGGCTACTTTGATTTAAACGATATTCAAACGGCTGTTTTTGAAAATAACGGTAAATTAACCGTTCTGCCCAAAAGTTTAACCAGACCCGCAACGCCTGAGGACTTAAAGCTTAATCCGAAAGAAGATAATATAAACACCGAAATTATAATGGACGGGCGTATTCTTGAGGACAATTTAAAGCGAATGGGCCTTGATTTAACTTGGCTAAATAAGCAGTTAAAAGCGCAGGGGTACAGAAACGCAAAAGAAATATATCTCGGTCTTTGCGATAAAGACAATCAACTGTCTTTGTTTGCCTTACAGTAAAAAGCGGGAAACGAAATGAAATCTTTATGGCATTACACGGCAATAGGCGGCAATTTTCCCGAGCTGAAGCAGAATATTCAAACCGATATTTTGGTAATCGGGGGCGGAATCTCGGGACTTTTATGCGCATATTTTCTTAATAAAGACGGCGCTGACACCGTGCTTGTAGAATCGGGCAAAATATGCGGCGGAATAAGCGGAAACACAACGGCGAAAATCACATCTCAGCACGGAATTGTTTACAGTGACCTTATTTCCCGTTTCGGAGTGAATAAGGCAAAGCTTTACCTTGAAGCGAATAACTCTGCTTTAGAGGAATACCGCAGAATGTGTGCCGGTATTGACTGCGATTTTGAAGAAAAAGACGCTTATGTTTACGGGACACAGGACAATGCAAAAATAAAAAAGGAGTATGAGACCCTAAAAGCACTTGGATATAACGCCGATTTAGTGACGGACACTCCCCTGCCGTTTTCCGTAACGGGCGCAATACGCTTTAAAAATCAGGCGCAGTTTAATCCTTTAAAATTTGCTTATTCGATTTCCAAAGGTCTAAAAATTTACGAGCACACCAAAGTGCGCGAATTAAAAGGCACTGTTGCCGTGACGAATATGGGCAATATTACGGCAAAGAAAATAATCGTCGCAACGCATTTCCCGTTTATAAACAAGCACGGAAGTTATTTTTTGAAGCTTTATCAGGACCGCTCTTATGTTATTGCTCTCGAAAACGCTCCGAATGTCAACGGTATGTATATTGATGAGGCGGAGCACGGACTTTCGTTCAGAAATTACGGCGATTTGCTTTTGCTGGGCGGCGGCGGTCACAGAACGGGAAAAGACGGCGGAAATTATGATGAGCTGCGTAAATTTGCAAAAAAGTATTATCCGCAGGCAAAAGAAAAGTATTATTGGGCGGCACAGGACTGTATGACGCTTGACGGCATACCGTACATCGGGCATTATTCGGCACAAACGAAGAATTTATTTGTCGCAACCGGGTTCAACAAATGGGGAATGACATCATCAATGGCGGCGGCAAAAATTCTCTGCGATTTAGTTCAGGACAGGTCCAACAAATATGCAGAGCTTTTTTCACCGTCAAGAACGATTTTGCGCCCACAGCTTATATGCAACGCATTTGAATCGGTTTGCGGATTACTGTCAATAGGCACTAAACGGTGTCCGCACCTCGGCTGTGCCCTTAAATGGAACAAAGCCGAGCACACATGGGACTGCCCCTGCCACGGCTCACGCTTTGAGGAAAACGGCGCTCTTTTAGACAATCCCGCGACTGGCGATTTGAAAAAATGACAGAAAAAATGCACCTCTTCAGAGGTGCAAAAAAATATCGATAGCAAAACAGTTAAAAGTTTTCGTCCGCCTTACTTTACCTATTCAAAATTGTAAAAGACACCTCTGCGAAGCAGAAGCAACGACCGAGCCGAGAGGCGAGAAAAGCTGTCACGAAGTGACTGATGAGGAGTGCCGACAAAAAAAGACCCGCCGCTACCATAATTTTCAATATCAAAAGAGCCAAGACTCACATTTTAGTGAATCTCGGCTCTCTTTTTGTATTCTTATTTACAGTAAAGCTCGATTTTCTTTAACGTTGCAATGCGTCTGTATGATGTTATTTTAACATTGATTTTCTTTGTTTTAATCGGCTTAAAACAGCAGATACGCTTTGCGCCTATTGTTTCGCCCGAGGCAATTTTTATGAAACCGCTATCCGTTTCCGAAAAAATTTCAAAGTTTTCAATTTGTTGACCCGTTTCAATATTTTCACACAGAACAGCCTTGTCAATTTTAATGCTTTCATTAAATTCGAGCGTTATTTCGGGGCTTTCGTCCCCTTCACCGCACTGCCAATAGCCGTTTTCGCAAATTACATTTGATGCCGTGTTTTCTCTGTCCTCAGAAGTAGCCGATGCCCTCGCATTAAGAGCCTTATTTTCCGAGAACTCTTTTTTCAGCCGCTCGCCGAGCTTTCGCAGAACACATACATCAGCCTTTGAAATGAGTCCGTTTTTATCAGGCGGAATATTGAGAAGAAAAGCCGAATTTCCGCCGACTGTTCCGTAATAAATATCCATCAGCTTTTTAACGGATTTCACGCAAAAATCCTGCGATTTATGGTAAAACCAACCGGGTCTTATTGAAACATCTGTTTCACACGGATACCAAATAAAATCAGACACGCCGTCTATTGCTTTTCTGCTGCCCAAATCCTCTGCTGTGCCGTCGATTTTCTTGGCAAAGGCTTTGTCATCCGTTTGCTGTGAACGCTCGGCGGTATATTGCTGATTGCCGATAAAATACGGCACTACGCTCCATTCGGCAGAACGGTATTTGCCAGCCTCATTGCCGCACCAGCGCACATCCGTTCCGCAAATGCTGAGCACCGCATTCGGCTGTTTTTCTCTTATTAAAGAAAAATATCTGTTCCAGTCATAAACCTGCTTTTTGCCGTTTTTACCCTCGCCGCAGGCGCCGTCAAACCAAAAACAAAATATTTCGCCGTAATTTTCCGCAAGCTCGGTAAGCTGATTAACAAAATAATCGTCATACGCCTTGCCCTGACCGTAGGTTTTTTCGTGCCTGTCCCACGGGGATAAATAAACGCCGAATTTTATTCCGTACTTTCTGCAAGCGTCGCTTACCTCTTTAACAACATCGCCCTTTCCGTTTCTGAAAGGGCTGTTTTTTACCGAATAATCCGTATATTTGCTCGGCCAAAGGCAAAAGCCGTCATGGTGCTTGCAGGTGAGAATTAAAGCTCTCATACCTGCATTTTTTATTTCCTTTACCCACTGTTCTGCATCAAGCTTTTTAGGATTAAACAAAGACGGGGCGGCGTTGCCGTCTCCCCATTCTTTGCCTGTAAATGTATTTGTACCGAAATGACAAAAAGCATAAAACTCAAGCCTTTGCCATTCAATTTGCCTTGGAGACGGAGTTACCTTTGATGCAAGAACAATACTGTCATTCTGCATTGTTTGTGGCAACTATGTCAACTCCTGTCCCTAAAATATCTTTAATTACAACATCGCCGATTTTTACGGGTGCTTTAATTGAGGCTTTGTTTATAACTTCCATACAGTCAAACATCATGCCCTTCGGAACAGGGCCTGCGGATTTCACGGGAACGACATAAGCCTTGCCGCCCTCAATCCGTACAGTAGTAGTGAGCGAGCGTGTGGGAGCGGTACATTCACTTCTCGCATACGCATCGCCACGCTTGCAGGTGTTGCCTGTAACATCCAAAACCTCGCCGCTATCACCGAGTGTCACCGTAATACCGCAGCCTAAAGGACAAGCTACGCAAACAAGTTCTCTTTTTTCCATAACCTTATGCCTCCACTCTGACAGTAATAACAGAATCTTTCGGAAGATTTGCAATTACATCTTTTTTAATTAAAACATATTCCATTTCACCCGGGCAAAGCTTTTTCTTTTTCTTGGAAAGGATTGTTTCGCCGTTTGCTTCAACAATTATTGAAGCGTTCTTGAAAACTGCACCGACGCGGAAATAAAGCTTAACATCTGCATCTGTTTCGCGGTTAATTCTCTGCGGTACTATGTAACGAACGCCGTTTATACCGTTAGTTTCAATGCAATCTCCGCTGATTTTTTCGCCCTTAATGAATTTCGCCGCGCCAAGACCCGCAATCTGGCTTTCCTCGGTTACATAGTCAACAAGGTCGTGTACCTGCAAAACATTGCCGCAAGCAAACACACCCTTATGCTCTGTTTCACGGTATTCGTCAACCTTCGGGCCGTTCGTAATGCGGTCAAGCGTAAGACCTGCATTTTTCGAAAGCTCGTTTTCGGGAATAAGACCAACGGAGAGCATAAGCGTATCGCACGGAACATATTCTTCCGTTCCGGGAATAGGCTGTAATTTTTCATCAACCTTTGCTATTGTAACACCCTCAAGTCTTTCCTTACCGTGAGTTGCAACAACTGTTGTCGAAAGCTTAAGCGGAATATTAAAATCTTCAAGGCACTGAACAATATTCCTTGTAAGGCCGCCCGAATACGGCATAAGCTCGCAAACCATTTTAACCTTTGCGCCTTCTAAAGTCATTCGGCGTGCCATAATAAGGCCGATGTCGCCCGAGCCTAAAATAACAACCTCATGACCGGGCATATAGCCGTCAATGTTAACATATTTCTGCGCCGTGCCCGCAGTCATAATGCCCGAGCCTCTTGTACCTGCGATTGAAAGAGCGCCTCTCGGTCTTTCCCGACAGCCCATTGCAAGAACTACCGCTTTTGCTGAAATTTTAAGAAGCCCGTCCGTTTTATTAACGGCGGTAACCGTGTTGTCCTCCGCAATGTCAAGCACCATTGTGTCTGTTTTAACAACAATATTGGTATCTTCCAAAAGCTTTATAAATCTGCCTGCGTATTCGGGGCCCGAAAGCTCTTCGCCGAAATAGTGCAAACCAAAGCCTGTGTGAATACACTGTTCAAGAATACCGCCGAGAGTTTCGGCGCGTTCAAGAACAACAATTTTTTCAATACCTTCTTCGTGAGCCTTAAGCGCCGCCGCCATACCTGCAGGGCCGCCGCCGACTACTGCTAAATCAAAATTTGTCATATTCCGCACCTCACTTTGTCCTCTCATAAATTATTTTGGACTCTCCGCCGAATTTTGTTATTTCGTTCATCGGAACGCCGAGTTCTCGTGAAAGGATTTCAACGACCTTGCTTCCGCAGAAGCCGCCCTGACACCTGCCCATACCTGCTCTTGTTCTGCGCTTAACGCCATCAACATCACGAGCGCCCGCAGGAGCTTTAATAGCGTCAATTATTTCGCCCTCTGTTATTGTTTCACAGCGGCAAATAATTCTGCCGTATGCGGGATTTTTCTTTATAAGCTCTGCTCTTTCCCCGTCATTCATATGGCGGAAACGAACGGGAGCTTCACGTGTTTCTGTATAAGACTCTTTTTCAGTAAGAGATAATTTTTCGGAAAGGATTTCACGAACATAAAGCGCTATTGCAGGAGCGGCAGAAAGACCGGGTGACTCAACACCTGCAACATTTAAGAAGTGCTCGGATTTTTCGCACCAGCCGATTATGAAATCATCGCAAACGGGATGTGCCCTGACACCTGCAAATGAAGTGATTGCGTTTCTCTGCGAAACTATCGGCACTGATTTGAGCGCTTTTTCAACGATTTCCGCAAGTCCCTCAGGAGTTGTCGTTGTGTCGCCCTTGTCGTCTATATTTTTAGCAGTAGGACCGATAAGCAAATTACCGTCAACCGTGGGTGTTACAAGTATTCCCTTGCCCATTTCGTTAGGACACTGGAAAATTGTGTGAATTGCTAAATTGCCGACTGATTTGTCAAGCAAATAATATTCGCCCTTTCTCGGCACAAGGTCAATTGAATCGTCGCCGACCATTGACGCCAGCTTGTCTGAATAATTACCCGCCGCATTTATAACGAATTTTGCCTTTATGTCGCCTGCTGTAGTCTTAAGAGTGTATACATCTCCCTGCTCAATAGCCTCTACTTCGCAATTGCGAATAAACTCTACACCGTTTGTAACCGCATTTTCTACTGCGGCAATTGTAAGCTCATAAGGACAAACAATACCTGCACTCTCGCAAAGAAGTGCGCCCACAGCCTCGTCACTGATGTTAGGCTCAATTCTGCGAAGCTCATCACGGTCAATTACGGAAAGACCGGGAACACCGTTTTTAACACCTCTGTCGAAAAGCACTTTTATGTGCTCCATTTCGGAGTCTGAAAAAGCCACTACCAGCGAACCGTTATTTTTAAACGGTACATGAAGCTTTTCACAAACTGTCGGCATTAAAGCCGTGCCCTTAACATTAAGCTTTGCCTTCAGCGTACCGTTCTGCGCGTCAAAGCCGCCGTGAACAATAGCGCTGTTTGCTTTTGTAGTACCCATTGCAACGTCATTGCACTTTTCAAGCAGTGCAACCGAAATGTTAAATCGGCTCAGTTCTCTTGCAATAAGCCCGCCGACAACGCCTGCGCCTACAACTGCAACATCATAAGTCATAATTTCACCCTTTTTCCTCACGAACACAAGCAACTGCATCCGAAAAAATTTTAACAGAAATAATTATACCACAATTCAGCTGTGCAAAGCACAGCTAACGGCAAAAGCCGTGAGGGCGAATGCCCGAATTGATGGTACAATGTTCTCGTAACGGTCAAAATCTTTGATTTTGGGAACCGTAGAGGTTATTATAACACATTTGACATAAAATTAACATAGTTTTTGCAGTAATTTATAGTTATTTTTAATCTATTCAATAGATGTTTTTTATCTATTAAGCGTTTTCATCTTTTCACCGAGCCTTTTAAGTATTCTTTTTTCAAGTCTTGAAATATAGCTTTGAGAAATTCCAAGGCTGTCTGCAACCTCTCTTTGTGTAAGCTCCTTTCCTCCGCCGAGGCCGTAACGCATATCAATTATCGTCTTTTCACGGGGCGTGAGCGTTGCGATTACATTTCTCAAAACCCGTTTTTCATCCTCTGACTCAATTTCACTGTCAATTTCATCCGCCTGACTGCCGAGCACATCAGAAAGCATCAGCTCATTGCCGTCCCAGTCCACATTTAGGGGTTCATCAAGGGACACTTCGAGCTTTTGCGATGAAATTTTACGAAGATACATTAAAATTTCGTTTTCAATGCACCGTGATGCGTATGTAGCTATTTTCGTGTTTTTCTGCGGAGAAAAAGTATTGACAGATTTAATAAGACCTATTGTGCCGATTGAAATTAAATCCTCAAGCGCTATCCCCGAGCTTTCAAATTTTTTGGCGACATAAACCACAAGCCTCAAATTATGAACAATAAGCTCATCTCTTGCTTTTTCATTACCCTCGGCCATACGCTCAATAAGCTCATCCTCCTGCTCTTTAGTGAGCGGTTCGGGGAGCGAGAGCGTGCCGTCAAGATAAAATACATCCTTTTTAAACAGTTTTACAAAAAGCTTCTTAATTAGATTTTTTAATTTTTTCATAATTTTCTCCCAACAAATCGGGGCAAAGCAAAACATCGCAATCCTGCGGTAAGTTTTCGCCGCGCCCTAAATATATATTATGTATTTCTTTTTCTGAAAAAACAGCACCGTCAAGCTTAAATGCGGTCATTATCCCCTCTCCCTTTACCGTTGAAACGGGAACAATTCTTTCTTTACGGTTTTTGCTTGCTAAATACAGCTTTTTATAGATTTCTTCATTTGTCACAATTACGGGAGCAAATGAAAACGGCTCTTTTAAATTATTGCCCGTATCCATAAACCCGCGAAGAGTAATTTTTTCATCACCCGAAATAAGCGTTATCGGGTAATACTGCTTTTTCGGCTTTTTCTTATCGGTAAATCTTAAAATCACTGATATTACGGCGTAGGAAATAACAGTGCAAACCGTTAAAAAGGTTATGTCAATGTCAAAATACACCGTGCCGTTGGAATAAATCATTAAATCCGTATCGAAGAGAAAATATGCGGCAAAGCAGACGCCAGAAAAAACTGCGCTGATAATAAAAAGCCACACGCATTTTTTTATGTAAGATTTTAGTGACACAAACGGAAATGAAATTAAAATCATCAGCATTGCTGTAAGAATTTTAAGCGCCGTCACGAGAAATCCGAGATTTAAAAAGACCGACAAAGCCGATATTCCGCCAAGGACAGCCCCGAGAATAAGCCTATACCGTTTAGCCTGCGCACCTGTTATCAGTTTTACCCCCAGCAGCATAAAATAGTTTACAAGCGTGTTTATAAGCAAAAGTACATCTACATAAACTGTCAAGTCCTCACCCCTAAAGAAAAAACCTGACACCATTATACAATGATGCCAGGTATATATTTTGTCATTTTGTGGGTAACTGCAAGCCAAAAATCAAAGTGTTTTAAGATAATCTTCCAAAATAAGCACAGCCGAAACCGCGTCAACAATATTTTTTCTTTTTTTGCCGCGAACGTCATTTTCATTTAATATTCCGTGAGCGGAAACAGTGGTTAAACGCTCATCGCAGAATACAACGGGAATGTTCGTCACCTTTTGGAGCTGTTCGCCGAATTCACGGCAGGCTTCGGCACGAAAGCCAAGCGAGCCGTCCATATTTTTAGGAAGACCTACACAAAAGCGTTCCGCCTTTCTTTCCGCCGCTATTTCGGAAATCTTTTCAATAAGCCTTTCACGGTCTTTTTCGGCAATAACGCAAACGGGAGATGCAAGCATCTGCAATTTGTCACAAGCGGCTATTCCCGTTCTTGCGTCGCCGTAATCAACTGAAATAATTACCATACTAAAAACTTATTCTCCTGCATTCGGAGACTCAATTGCAGGTGCCGGTGCCGCAGTCGGTGCTACTGTCGTTTCAACAGGTGATGTACTTTTGGTAGTTTCAAGAGAAGACGCATTTGAAGCTGTTTCGGACGGTCCTGCAGCAGATGTCGATTCATTAGAATTGGCGGATGTTGTTGAGCCTTCGGGATCCTTGTCGGACTCTGAAGTTACAGGCACACTCTTACACCCTGCACACATTGCAGGCAGATTTGACATTTTATACCAGCCTGTCGCCGTTGAACCACACGAGCTGCTTGCCAAAAGGCCTGTTCTTGTGCAATAAGTTCTTTGAACAACCTTATCTGAAAATTGATCAAAGGATTTGTCCGCAAGTCCTTCATGGACTTCATCCATTATTGTTTTAAAGATGCGACCTGCCGGACTGCCGCTTGCCATAATTTGCTTATTGTAATCGTATCCGAACCAAACTGCTGCAATGTAATATGGCGTACCTGCAACACACCAACGGTCAAAGTTATCGGTTGTTGTACCTGTTTTGCCGAAGGTCGTAAAGCCTTTAACACCGTATCCCTTTGCAGTACCTGCCGCCCCTGTAAATACCGTTCTGAGCATTTGGTTCATAATATATGAGGTTTCGGGAGAAATTGCCTGTTCAGGCTCCGAACCGGATTTCAGTATTATATTTTCACCCGAGCTGTCTGTTACCTCATAATAGCAATAAGGCTTGTAATATTTACCGCCGTTGCCAAAGGTTGCAAATGCCGCCGCCATTTCAAGCGTAGTAGCCCCTCCGGCCGAACCGCCTGTTGCCAAAGGCGAAGGTGTATAACGGTCTTCATTTCTAAATGTGGTAACATGGAAAGTATCCTTTAAATATCCGTAGCTTTTTTCAAAGCCCATCATCATAAGAATCTGTGCAGGAACAGTGTTATAAGAAATCGAAAGAGCATACTGTGCCGTTACATAAGAATTGGGAGAACCGGGATCGCCACCGTAGTTTTTCGGCCAAATACCGCCGTCCCAAGCAATTCCGTAATTCTTAATTATTGATGACCATGTAATGAAATTTTCCTCAATAGCGGGAGCATAAATTGTCAAAGGCTTAATTGAAGAACCCGGCTGTCTTACAGCAGAAACTGCTCGGTTGTTAGAACGGTTTTCGGTTTTTTCACCTGCACCGCCGCAAATTGCAACAACTCTTCCGTTGTAATCCATAATGGTAATTGCTGACTGTGACGCATCCTTTGCGTCTTTTACTGCCTCTGTCGGGAAGCTTTTACGATGAGTGTAAACATCATCAACAATATCTTGGATTTTTAAATCAACCGCAGTATAAATACGCAAGCCGCCCGAATAAATCATTCTTGTTGCTTCGTAATTTGAATATCCCGCCGCCTTTAAATCCTTAATTACTGAAGAAATTACATAGTCAACATAGTAATTCCAAATCTCGTTATCGTTATTGCGCTCTTTTTCCAGCATTTCGTCTGAAGGAACATAGTCATCGCTGTTTGTAAAAATAAGCTTATAATTTACAGCCTCTTCATACTGCTCTTTGGTAATCATTTCCTGTTCAAACATCATTTTAAGGCACATTGCCTGACGTTCTTTCAGGCTCATTGCCTGCTTTTCATTAGCTTTTTCATTTATCGGGTAGACAAGAGGGTCATAAACTCCGGGGGATTGAGTTATAGCCGCTAAACATGCACATTCAGCAAGATTTAAGTCTTTAACATCCTTGCCGAAATATTTTTCTGATGCAGTTTTAACGCCGTAACAGCCCTCACCCAAATAAATTGTATTAAGATAAGCCTCTAATATTGTAGGCTTATCATAATATTTTTCAAGATTTAGTGCAGAAAGAATTTCATTATATTTACGGTTAATTGTTCTGCCGTTTTCACCTGTAAGGTTTTTAATAAGCTGCTGCGTAATTGTTGAACCGCCCTGCTGAAACCTTGATTTTGTAACGCCGCCGATAGTTCGTATCCAATCAACGCCGCCGTGCTTTTCAAATCGCTTGTCCTCAAGTG
Organism: Ruminococcaceae bacterium UBA3329; assembly: GCA_002361875.1. Taxonomy (GTDB): domain Bacteria; phylum Bacillota; class Clostridia; order Oscillospirales; family Acutalibacteraceae; genus Fimenecus. Next base: position 28,692 of record DERX01000094.1, on the reverse strand, counting down.
CTACAAAAGCTTTTCCCAGCCATTCCGACATATTTTCACGTTCAACCCAAACTCTGTTTTCAGAACCGTGCACACGCACAAGCTCAACAGGCTTGTTGCTTTCGTCATAAGCATAAATTATTGTGGTTTGGTCCTGATTTTGCTTATAAAACTCAAGGTTAATAAGACTGTCACCGTGTACCGTTTTAATTACATTATGCAAAACATAGGAACAGCAAATAACGCCTATCATTAAAACGGTAAAGCAAACAGCTAAAAACGCCAAAAGACCTTTTCTTTCTTTAAGCGGTGTTTTATTAACTGATTTTGAAGTCTTTTTTCTCATAAACTTCCTCCGAAATAAACCGAAATATTCATTTTTAAGTTTACAGATATTTATATTGTATCATAAAAAAAGCGAAATGTTTAGTAGTTTTAAAAAAAATTTATAAATTTAATAAATTGTAATCAAATTGTA
>DERX01000094.1:0-28048 GCA_002361875.1 Ruminococcaceae bacterium UBA3329 | reverse complement strand
CAATCAAATTGTAATAATAAACATTAGAGGTGAAAAATATGAAAAAAATAATCCTTCTCTGTTTGGGACTGTTTGCCGTTGTTTTGCTTTGCATTTATCTGCCGCCAAATAACATTGCACCGCAAAGCGAAGAATTAACTGTATCAGAAAAATACACCGTGCGTGAATATGAAGGCCAGGTCGCCGTATTTTCGGAAGACAGCGAATTGCCCGTCAAGGTGTTTGACACCTCGGTTTCGGCTCTGCCGCAATGCGACAGAGAGCTTTTAGAGCTTGGAATTACCGTAGAAACTCCCGAAGAGCTGCAAAAGCTCATTGAAGATTTTACCGGTTAAATCTTATTGAATAACTATTTCGTATTCCTTTATTTTTCCGTCAAGAGTTATTTCAACGGCGCTTTCGTCACGCATATTAAACGGTATTTCATTTCCGTTGACAAAAACGGTATAATCCGTCTTTTCTCCGTTCATTACAGCTAAAACAGAGAATTTTTCACTGTCGCCGTAATGGGTGATTTTACATTTAAGAGCAGTGTTGTCACCGTTAAATTCACTGTAATTTACAAGCGTGTCAAGCCCTGCCGTAAGCGTTCCCTGTTTATAGTACGCGTTAGTCCAAATGCTTATCGGCGTTGAAAGTCCGCCGAAGTTATGGAACCAGCCGCCGCGCTGTGACTCAATATTTATCATTTCAAAGGTGTAATAAGAGTATTCAACCTCTTTCTTCCAAATATCTATTGCGGTTTTGGCAATTTTATAGGCAAAATCGGTTTCGCCCAAATCGAGCATTGTTTTCCAAACGAACCATTGGTGCGACATCCACACATTGCCGTTCCAATAGCCGTTTGTAACGTAATATGAGGATGAGCGGTCAACTGCGCTGATTCCCACGGGCGTAAACATTTCCTTTTCACTTTTAAGGTGGGAAATGATTTTTTCTTTTTGCTCTTCCGTAACTGCACCTGCGATTATCGGGTAAATTCCGTCCATTGTTTTATCAAGGTTTTCGCCGTTCTCTGTTTTATATCGGCATTTAAAATCGCCGTTTTCATCGTGAATTACATAAGAGAAATAACCCGATTCTTCATCCCAAGAATATTTTTGAAGAGCGTCTGTACGCTTTGAAATATCCGCTGAATAAGTATTTTTATCGCCCTCAAGCCCTAAAATATCCGCAACAATGTAAAGAAGCTTTGCGCATCTTATTACCTGCGAAGTAGAAATTACGGGAGCAGTCCTCATTTGGATTCCGTCTTTATACATCTGCTTTTGAGGCGGCAAATCGTCCATACCGCTGCAATTGTAAAAATAGTCAAAGGTAGTAGTAAGCCCTGTTTTGAATTTGTCAGTCACAGAGCCGTTTATTTTACCTGCAAGAAAATCGTAAAATAGTTTAACTCTCGGGTAATATTTCAGCAGATTCTCTTTATCGTTATTTCTGCAAAGCATTTCAAAATACTGGTAAATGTGCGTTGGCACGGGACTGCCGTGGAGCAAAAATGCATAATCGGGATTGTCCGCATAGCTTAAATAGGTATCAAGAATATAGTCAGCCATTTTAGGCGCATATTCGAGCATACCAAGACCTATAAAGCCCGAATCCCATGTATAAAACGAGTCCCAGCGTTTTCCGGGCGTATGGTGAATTACATATTCGCCGTGGCGGTAAAGCGGATAAACCGTATTTTGAAGAACGGTTGCACGGAGAATTTTGTTTGAAAATTCATATTTTTCGCCCGCTTTGTTGAGCAGCGGCTTTTCAAGAGAAGCAACTGCATTTTCATAAATTTTCTCATATTCCTCGGCTGTCAAATACTCGGTTTCGCCGAAGGACAGCACAGCATATTCTGTATGAGTCGTGTTCGGGTCAATATAAATTGTATGGACAACAGCGTTGTGATAAAAGCCTTCATCGGAATGTTTTTCGGAGAATGAACCTGAAAATGTTTCAAGCATATTTTGAAAGCTCTCGTCAGGCTGTGAAATTCTCGCCGTGGGACTGTCCTCAAGACAGCCCGTGGGGAAATCTCTGAACCGTGTGGACGGATTAAAGGTGCGAAGGTTAAATTTGCCGTCTATTCCGTCATATTTATATGATACTTTTTTGCCGTTTTCTGTTTCAGCGATTTTAATTTCAGGAACAACGTTATGCTTTTCTTTGCTGATTTCAATATTTTCGCCGGTTTCACACAAAGCCAAAAAATCAAGTTCAATTCCGCCTGTGCCGTTTGAAACAAATGTAAATATATTTTCTCCGCACTGCAAATCAACGGGGAATTTAACAATATTCATACTGTCGCTTTCGGGGAAAACAACGGTCTTTCCGTTAAGCGTAAATTCGGCGTTTTTGCCGTCGGTTGTTCTGTATCTTACGGAAAGTACGGGATTTGTGAAATCATCTTTAATGTCGGCGGTGTATGAAACCGTATCGCCCTTTTCCGCACCGAAAGTCATAAATTTCTGCAAAATATAACGGTTATGATCTCTGTCGCCCAGTCCCCTGTGTCCGCAGAATCGGTCGTCAAAAAATTCGCCCTTTTTCATAGCGTCGTGGGTCTGTCTGTCCCACGGGCGCACAGTCGAATAATCATAAGAGGTATAATCCAGTGCGTCAATATAAACGCATTTTGAGGGCAAAGCAGGCTTTGTCACAAAAATGCTGGGATATTCAATTGCGGAAAACAAATTCAAAAGGCAAATCTGTTTAATCTCGGTATTATTGAAAAACTTTGTACGGATAAGAACGCTGTCCTCACCGAGTTTTGTAAATGAAACATCGGCATAAACGCGGTCTTTCCATTCAAGGTCATAACGGTATGAATAAAAGCTGTAATCCGAAGCCGCTTCCCACGGGTGAACGCCCACGGGAACGGTGACATTCGGCACACGTGAATCCGCATTTTCAATTGCAGGACTTACAACACAGTCAAATCTTACTCCCTTTTCGGTTTCGTGGTCGGTAATTCTTGAAATACCGCTGTATTTTTTAGAATACGGGCCCCAAACGCCCATTAAATCAATCATTTTTTTGCTGACAGATTTCATTTCGCACCTCGAAGAACAAATTTAGCATATTGTATCAAATTTAAGGTGCTATTGCAATATAAAAGTCAGCCTTTTTGCTCTCCGTCAAACATTTTTTTCAGCTCCGAAAGAGCTTTCTTTTCAATTCTTGAAACATAAGAGCGTGATATTCCGAGTTTTTCCGCAACCTCGCGCTGTGGCAGAGGAGTTGTGTCGTAAAGTCCGTAACGCATTACAAGAATTTGCCGTTCGCGGGGGTCAGAGAGTTTTTTAAGATACTGATACAGCTTTTCGGAGCGCATTTTTAAATCTACCTCGTCAAAAACCGTGCTTTCGCTGTAAATTATATCTGTAAAAGTTAATGGATTACCTTCTAAATCCATATCAATAGGCTCGTTCATTGAAATGTCCTTTTCAGTCTTTTTCTTTGCTCTGAAATGCATAAGTATTTCATTTTCAATACAGCGTGAGGCATAAGTCGCAAGATGCGTGCTTTTAGTGTTGTCAAAGCTGTCAATGCCCTTTATAAGACCAATTGTGCCGATTGAAATAATGTCGTCCTGATCGGAATAATTCGCATAGTACTTTTTAACGATGTGAGCTACAAGCCGCATATTGTGATTTATCAGCTTTTCCCTCGCATTTCTATCCCCCTCCTCGTGAAACGCTCTGAGCGCCTCCTTTTCATCTTTGGCGGACAGCGGCTTCGGGAATGAGTTTCCCGAAGTTAAATGGAGCATAAAATAAAGTAAATTCTGCGAAATTGTCTGTAATAAATGTATAAACAAAAAAACCACCTCTGTCAAAGGTATGACAAAGGCGGCTGTAATTTGCAAGTCCCGAAAATATTTTGTTGTATTTATATTTCAATCAATTCGTAATCGGTTGTGCCGAAACCAAGCTCTTCGGCGGCTTCAACAGTATGCACGCCGTGGAGTGATTCAAGACGCTCAAGGAAATGCTTTTGACCCTCGTCGTCCGTAGCCTTATAAATTAAATCTATGCAAGCTTTGTCAATTGCAACAGGGTCAAGTGACGACAAAATTCCGATGTCCTTCATACACGGGTCTTCGGCAACAGCACAGCAGTCACAGTCAACTGAAAGATTTTTCATTACGTTGATATATGCAATTTTTCCGCCGAAGAAATCCACAACGGACCGGGCCGCATCCGCCATTGATTCAAGGAACAAATCCTGCTGCGCCATATGCTCCCAAACAATCGATTGGTCATCGGTAAAGCCTGCGGAGTGAATGAGCGATTTTCCCCTGCTTGAAGCACAGCCGATGGAGAGCTGTTTAAGCGCTCCGCCGTAGCCGCCTGCGGGGTGACCTTTAAAATGTGACAAAACGAGCATTGAGTCGTAATTTACTATATTTTTGCCCACCAAATTGGACTTTAAAACCTTGCCGTTCGGGATTTTAAGCTCCAAATCGGGACCCTCGGCATCCATAAGGTCAACTGTGAAATATTTGTCCCACTCGTGCTCGGAAATGAGCTTTTTGTGCTTTTCAGTTGAATTTCTTTCGCCGTCATAAGCCGTGTTACATTCAACAACAGTACCTTTCACCATATCAATAATCGGTTTCCAAAAGAGCGGTTTAAGAAAATTCTGATTTCCTTTTTCGCCCGAATGAAGCTTAACAGCAACATTTCCGCCAAGAGTTACGCCGAGTTTTTTGTAAAGCTCAATCACCTTTTCGGGTGTGATTTCTCTTGAAAAATATACTTTTGATTTTGCCATAACTAAAACTCCTCCTGTGTGAGAATTTCACATTTATCTTTAATATTAAATTCGCTGAAATATTTTTCTTCCATAGGTATCCACTTGCCGAAAAATGCGTCTGCATTGTCTTTGTTTCTTTGCAAAATGCGTTCTTTTTGTGTACTCCCGTCAATATCAAGAAAAATATGTAAATCATAAAACGGAAACACGCACGGGTGACAGGAATATGAGCCTTCAACCACCGTTATCTTTTGAGGATTTACACTCTGACCCACGGAAAAAGTACCGTTTTGACAGGAATATTTTGAATAAACATAAGGCTCGCCGTTTTTAATCGGAGTTAAAATTTCGGAAATGAGCCTTTCAAAATCAATATTTCCGCCGCTTTGTGCCAATCTTTCTTCCGTGCGTTTCTCAAAAGGTAAATAGAAATCGTCAATGTGAATAACATCACAGTTCACATTTTCCGACAAAAGAAGTGCGAGCGTTGTTTTGCCTGCGGCACACCTGCCGTCTATTGCCATTATTGTGTGTTCATTCAGTTTTTCCCATTCACAAAGAAGTGAAATAAGTTCAGATTTTTTCATATTCTTTTTTCCTGAACGGCACTAAATGAGTGCGGTTGAGAAGAAGCATAACAGCGGGAATCAGCGTTAACTGAAGAATTATTCCGGGAATTGCGCTCGTAAAATGAGCCGCAATAAACGCCGAAAGCGTATAAGAATTGCCGCGAAGCCCCAAAAGGATAATATTTGCAAGTCCCGAAACCGCCCTGCCTGCAACCATAGCGATTAATAGACAACGGTAAAGAGATTTTATGCACTGCCATTTTGCGTGTGAAAACAAAAATCCGACAAAAAATCCGTATGCGGCAAGCTCAAATGCCATAGCTATAGCCGTGGGGTACATAGGCGGCATACTGAAAATAAGCGAACGCATTAAAGGCGCAATAAAGCCGATAACAGCGCCGTACTGCCAGCCGCAAATAAGCCCGCACAAAAGCACGGGAAGGTGCATAGGTAAAAGCATTTTGCCCACTACCTGAATTTGCCCCGTAAGTAACGGCAAAACGAGCGCCAGCCCTAAAAACATAGCTGAAAGAGTAATTTTTTTAATTTCTTTATTTTTCATAATCATCACTCCTGATTTTATTATATTTTACCAACAGCGGTATAAATTGTCAATAAAATGCAGATTTCATTTAATAAAATTTAAAATTTATGTTGACAAAAAAATAGTGTTATGATAAAATGTTTAAGCGTTCAGATGCGGGTGTAGTTCAATGGTAGAATCCCAGCCTTCCAAGCTGGTCGTGTGAGTTCGATTCTCATCACCCGCTCCAATGCGCTGATAGCTCAGCTGGATAGAGCACCTGCCTTCTAAGCAGGGGGTCGGGGGTTCGAGTCCCTCTCAGCGCGCCACAGACGCTGAAAACTTTTGAACAGCATTTCTTAACATAGGGCTTCCCTGCTCGGCGGACTCGAACACCGAGGGGGTGAGTAACGTTAAGAAAACAATTCTGTGAATTGTTTTTAGTTGCGAAGTCCGAAGTGCTGTGCACGAGGATGCAAGATTTGCGAAGCAAAGCTTTGTCCCTTTCAGCGCGCCACTATATGGTGGGATTAGCTTAGTTGGTTAAAGCGCCAGTTTGTGGCACTGGAGACCATCGGTTCGAATCCGATATTCCACCCCACCTTTTCCGCCCACCCCGAGCGTCTGGGCGGATTTTTTAATAAAAATAAAATTTTAAATAATATTGGGGAGTCGTCAAGCGGTAAGACACAGCACTTTGACTGCTGCATGCGTGAGTTCGAATCTCGCCTCCCCAGCCAAAAATGCAGACGTAGTTTTTACTGTGTCTGTATTTTTAATTTCAGAGATTCGAACTCACATCGTCCATGTGCGACGGTTTGCCGCAGGCAGAGGAGCACGGACATAAAATAGGATATTTGCGCAGCAAATGAAAAAGGCTTGCCTTTTTCAAATCTCGCCTCCCCAGCCAAAAATCGACAAGTACCAAAGGCGCTTGTCGATTTTTACTTTTTCACTATTCACTTTTCACTCTTCACTAAATTTTACAAGGAAAGTTGCATAATAAAAACGGACACAAAGGAAAGTAAATGGTAAAAAACACTCAAGAGGGGTTCATAATGATAATGCATAATTGATTTATTATCAGATTTCTGCTATACTGTTCATAAAAGCGGTGATTTTAAATGAAAGAAACAGACAACGGTATGCCGTTTATTAGAGATGGAAAAGACAGATTGTATGTCAAAGAAATATAGCGTAAAGGGCTGATGTGAGCATCAGCCCCTACTTATTCACTTTTCGCTAAATTATAAAAGTCATTTTTTGAAAGTAAATAAGTGAGACATTCATATAAAATATTGCTTAAAGGAGAATATATTATGTCTGTGGGGATTTTAATTACAGGGCTGAACGGGTGCGGGAAATCGACTGTTTGCCGACTGCTTGCAGAAAAATTAAATTATTTCAGTATGGATGTTGAGGATTATTATTTTATTAAAAGCGATATTCCCTTTTCAAAGTTTCATACTCTCGAAGAAACGCAACGCCTTATGGAGCGTGACATTGAAAAGCACCAAAAATTTGTCCTTGCGACTGTTAACTGCAATTGGGGAAAAATAAATTCCGCATTTAAGCTTGCGGTTGTTTTAAAAGCGCCGCTTAATATAAGAATGGAGCGCATAAATACTCGTGAATACAAAAAATTCGGCAACAGAGTTTTACAGGGCGGAGATTTATACGATTCACAACTAAAATTTCATAATAAAGTTTTGGCACGGACAGATGATCATATAGAAAAACAGATGCAGTATATTTCATGTCCCGTTTTGGAATTGGACGCCACACTTCCGCTGACGGATATTGTTGATATAATTTATGAAGCATATTTAAAAATAAAAGCTTAATCGGTAAACCGTCAGTTGACAAAATCAATATATTATCAAACGATTCAGATATAAATAAAACAGCCGTAAATATCGAGCAAGTGAAGGTATGCCGAGGTCGGCATACCCTACATTTTTTCGAACAACTGTCCCTACAGTTAAATCTTCATACAAAAGAAAACGAGGCGCATATACCCCGTTTTCTTTCTGTGCTATTCTATTTCTATAAATTTTAAAGCGAAATAAGACCCAAATTTACTTTCCACTGCACGATTCGTAAGCAAGACTGTTTTATTCGGCTTTTGGATATTGTTCCGCTTTTGACGGCAGACAAAACAGCATTATACTGATTAACAAAGTCTGACGAAATGAGCATATCGCTCCCCGCAATAACAGCGGAAACAGCGGCATTTTTGCCGTCAGTGTATTTTGTGATAGCAGACATTGACAAATCGTCCGTCATAATTACGCCCTTAAAGCCCAGCTCGTTTCTTAAAACCTTGACCACAGCGGGAGAGAGCGATGCAGGGCGCTTGCTGTCAAGGCAATTAACGATATTATGGTTTATCATAATTCCCCCCGCCCCTGCTTTTATGCCGGCGGTAAACGGGAGAAAATCGTTCTTTCTAAAGGTGTCAATGCTTCTTTTGTCTACGGCTATCCCTGCGTGCGTGTCAACATTACTGCCGTAGCCCGGGAAATGCTTCAGCACAGCACCCATTCTGTCTTTTTTCATTTGTGAAACGATTGTGCTTATACATTTCGCAGTTTCTTTTCCGCTTTTTCCGAGCGTTCGTTTATAAATATAATCGGACGGATTTTGCGAAACATCGCAAACAGGACCTAAATTTACATTTATTCCGAGGGATTTCAGCAAGGTATCCTTTTCGGCGGTGTCGCTTACAAGTCCGCTCATTCCGTATTTATTGTAAATATCGGCAGGCGACCAAAAAGGAACAGAACGAAATGCAGGATATTTGGATACGCGGACAACTGTTCCGCCCTCCTCGTCAACACCTATGAGCATAGGTGTTCTGCTTGCGCTTTGATAACCCGAAATTGTGTTTTTGACGGAAGCGGGCGTTTGATTTTGAAAATCTCTCGCAAAAAGAATGTAACCGCCGGGGTGATAACTGCTGATTTGGGCTGCCGCTCCGCTCGACGGACAGCGTGCAAAAAACATTTGCCCGACCATTTCTTCAAGCGTCATTGAGTCAACATATTTTTCCAATTTGCTTTTTTGAGGTTTTGGCTTTTCAGTAGGTTTTTCTGTCGGCTTTTGGGCAGTCTTTTCGGCAGGTTTTGACGGGGCTTTAGTTTCGGTATGCGTTGCATTCGGTTTTGTAGTATTATCCGGCTTTTTTGTTGTTTCGGGTTTTGTTGTATTGTCAGCAACAGCATCTGTTTTGTCGTGTTTAGATAAATTTTCCGATGTATCCGCAGTTTCAGAATCAACCACGGTGACAGATGTTTCAGACTCTGCCGTACTGCTTTCATTTTCTTTCTTTTCATCGGTATTTTGCACCGTTCCCGAGGTTTCTTCTGCTTGAGATGATATATTATTATCATTTGAATTAACGGCTGATTTTGTGCATCCGCCGAAAAGCGTAAAAACAAAAATTGCTGAAAAAAACAGGGAAATTACTTTTTTGTGCTTAAGTGAAAAATTCATTTGCAATTCCTCCTTATTCAATTATAATACTGCATCTGACTTTTTTCAAATAGAAAATAATGTATTTACGTTTTTGTTAATAATTTTCACAAAAAAGTTGGAATATGTTTACAGTTTATCTATTTTCAGGTCATTTTCAGTTAAAATTTTTAATTTATATTATAGGCACAAACAAACCCGAAGGGAAAAATTTTATGAAAAAAATTCTATCCGCCGCAATTGCTCTTTCAATGCTTTTAAGCTTTACAGCTTGCGGCAAAACACAGACAAGCAATGACACTGAACAAAAAATTGACGGAGTAAAAATAGGCCTCAGCGACAGCGGCATTACCGTTGACGGAGCTTCGGCAACATCGAGCGAAAATGAGACTGTATACACAGCGAATGACATTATTTACTACGAGGAAGGTCACGATTTTACCTACGGTGAAGGTGAAAAAGCCGACGAGCACTCAAAGGAAGAGGCTGACGAGCACACGGTTGTTCATATTACAAAACCCGGCACTTATGTGCTTTCAGGCAAGCTTTCAAAGGGTCAGGTTGCAGTTGACCTCGGAGAAGATGCAAAAGCCGACCCAAATGCTGTTGTTACGCTCATTCTCAACGGAGTTAACATAACAACTACTGTTGCTCCGAGCATTATTTTCTACAATGTTTACGAATGCGGAAGCGACGATACGGAAACAGCGGACAAAACCGTTGACACAAAGACAGCAGGAGCGAATATTCAGCTTGCAGACGGTACAGAAAACACTCTTAACGGCAGCTATGTAGCGAAAATTTATAAATCAGTCGTACTAAATGATGAGAAAACAGAAATTACCGACAGTGAAAAGCTACACAAATACGACGGTGCGCTCTATTCAAAAATGTCAATGATCATTAACGGTAACACTGGAATTTTGAATGTCAATGCGGAAAATGAGGGTATTGACTCCGAGCTTCATCTCACAATTAACGGCGGTATTATCAATATAGTTTCGGGCGACGACGGAATCAATACCAATGAGGACGGCGTTTCTGTAACAACCGTCAACGGCGGAACGCTGAATATTAAAGTGAGTGAAAACGCCGAAGAGGGCGACGGAATAGATTCAAACGGGTGGATAGTAATTAACGGCGGTAATGTTTTTTCACAAGCGTGCAGTAAGAGCGGCGACGCAGGAATCGACTCCGACAACGGAATTTACATCAACGGCGGCACGCTGACAGCAACGGGAAATATGCTTGACGAAATTTCAGGCGGAGCGCAAAATTATGCTGTATTTACATTCCGTGAAAAGCAAACAGGAGCTAAAACCTATGAGCTTCAAAACAGCGACGGTGAAACGGTGATTAAATGCACACCCGAAAACGATTTTACCTATTTAATTGTTTCATCGCCAACACTCAAGGGTGGAGATTATTCGCTCGTTTCGGACGGTAAAACATTGAGCGTTGCAGAAAGTGCAGGCGGAATGAAGGGCGGATTCGGCGGTCAAAGACCCGCGGGTATGACAGAAGAACAAAAACCTGACGGAGCGACCCCGCCCGAGATGCCAAGCGGCGAAAATCCGCCTGCAAAGCCTGACGGAGAACAAAAAAATCCTCCACAAGGCGCTGACGGCACACAAAATCAACCGCCAGAAATGCCGAGCGGAGAAAGACCGACTGACAAAGACGGCACAACACCAAACGAAAATCAAACGGGTAAAACAGTATTTAACTTAAACGCGGGCGGCAATACCTACACGGTATTTTAATATATAACCCCCAAACACATAAACAGAGCACATTTTGTGCCCTGTTTATGTTTTTTATTCGGTTTTATCATTTGCATTTTCTCGGACAGCCGAGTCGGCTGTCCTTACAAGTTGTGGAGCACAAATGGTGATAGCAGAAAAAGCGGCGGGAGCAAGCCCCCGCCCTACAAATTATATTTTCAAATTTACTGTTTTTTAATTTGTTTCAAAAAGACGAGAACGGCGGCAAATAAAGCAACTGCGCCGTAGCCTATTACCCAATAAATATGCGGGAAAATATCGCTGTAATTCCCGTTTAAGACTGCTTTTTCCATTTCGACTGCGTGAACAAACGGGAGTAAATCCGCAATCTTCTTAAATGTTCCGCCCACAAGCGATAAATCGAACCATGCGCCCGAAAGCCATGCGGTAATATTAGTTACAAGCGCACCGCAAACGCCACCGACCTGCTTTGAATTAAATACACTGCCGCAAAGAAGCCCCAAAGAGATAAAGAAAAGTGAAATAGGCAAAACGAGCAAAAGGCAATAAATAATCCGCACCGTGACGGGAAGTCCCAAGCAAATTGCAACAATAAAGCAAACGGCGCTTTGAAGTAAGGCTATCGGCAAAATAGGTAACATATATCCCAATATAAAATCGGACGCTGTGAGCGGCGTTGAGTAAAGGCGCTGAAACATTGCGCTTTCCCTGTCCTTTGCAATCAGCACAGCAGAAAAAAGCGTCATAAACGAAAGTCCGAAAACTGCAATTCCGGGGGTAAGATTTTCAATTTCGAATATGCTTACGGGCACATTAGCCTGAATTGCGGATAAAAGCAATATAAGGACATTGGGAAGCCCTATTCCGAAAGCGAGATTTAGGGGGTCACGCAATATTTCCTTTGCGGTTCTTTTGGAAAATGCAAGCAGTTTCATTTTGTTTCCCCCTTTACTATTTTAAGAAATGCGTCTTCAAGACGGTTCGCACCTGTTTTTTCATTCAGTTCCTCGGGTGTTCCGACTGCGAGCAATTTACCGTTTTTCATAATACCTACACGGTCGGAAAGCGCCTCCGCCTCCTCCATATAATGTGTTGTTAAAATGACGGTTGTTTTGCCTTTCAGCTCTCTTATTAAATCCCAAAGCTCACTTCTTGCAATGACATCAAGTCCCAAGGTCGGCTCGTCAAGAAAGAGAATCTGCGGTTCGCTCACAAGCGCCATAGCAATGCTCAATCTCCTCTGCCAGCCGCCCGAAAGTTTACCGGCTTTTTTCTTTAAAATCCCGTTAAGCTCAAATTTTTCGGCAAGCTCTGCTATTTTTTCTCTGCTCTTTTCTTTAGAAAATCCGTGCACACCGCACATAAGCTCCAAATTTTCTTTAACGGTCAAATTGGGTGCAACCGCCGTTTCCTGCGGCGACACGCCGATAACGCTTTTAACTGATGCGGAGTCGGAAACAATGTTTTTTCCGTTTAAGAAAGCATCGCCGGATGTTGGCTTTGAAAGGCAAGACAGCATTTTAACAGTAGTTGTTTTGCCTGCACCGTTAACACCTAAAAGCGAGAAAAGCTCGCCCTGTTCAACGCACAAATCAAGAGAATCAACGGCAATTAAATCCTTATATTTTTTTGTAAGCTTTACTGTTTTTATTGCTTCCATTTAATCTTTCTCTCCTTTAGAATAACGGTTTTTTAGTCCTAAGAACATATCGGTCAGTGTTTTGTCAATAAGTTCATTTGACCATTCAAGGTAAGACGTGGCAACCATTGTGGCAATTCCGTGGACATAAATCCACATTTCGAGGTGGAACATATACGCCTCGTCCTCGCTTATACCTGTTTTTTGCATTATAATATTTATTAACGGTCTTACTTCTTCCCTGTTTTCCTCGATTTTTTCCTCACTCCTATCACGCATAAAGAGCAGCTTAAAAAGCTCCTTTTCCTCCTTGGCAAAACGGATATACGCCATACCTGCGGACTTGTAAGCGGGGTATTCCTCTGTCTTAATACCGTTCTGTAAATAAGAGTCATACAGCCTTTTGGACTCTGAAAAGACCTCTTTTTGTACCTCTTCCATATTTTTAAACAATCCAAAAATCGGCTTAACCGAACAGCCGAGTTCTTCTGCCAGCGCCCGTGCAGTGAGGGCGGACATACCGTTTTTGCGCACTAAATTTAATGCGGCAGAAACTATTTCTTCTTTTGTGAATTTGAATTTCGGGGGCATTATTTTCACCTCGTTTTATAGGTAACATTTGTTGCGCAATATATGTTACCTATAGTAGCACAGAAGAAATATGTTGTCAAGAGGATATACAAAAAGCACTGTCATTAACGACAGTGCTTTTGTATGATTTTTTACTATGCAACACCTCATCCACCGCCAAGGCGGTCCCCCTTCATTCTCGCCTGCCGGCTCGGTCGGTGCTTTTGAATACTCCGTATTCAAAGGTTGCCACTGGCAACCCGCACCCTCAAGGGGAAGGCATTTTTCGGCTTCCCCCGAGGGGGAGCTGTCACGAAGTGACTGATTAGGGGAAGATTTTATTCCATTGCATCTGTTGCTTCAAGGATTGAAAGTTTTAACGCTTTATTTCGCACCTTTTGCGCATTTTGACGGAGAACATTTACATCATCCGTCTTAAATGCTTTATAAACTGCACTCTTTTTAGTATTGTTTCCGTTGTATTTTATCAAGCAGTCAAGCACTCTTTCACGGGCAGGTTTATTTTTCTTTGCGGTGACACCCGTTAATGTAATTTCAATTTTATCATCAACGCTGATATCTTCAAGGAAAATTTCATTATTTTTAACTGCATCTGATTTTTCGTTGCCGTTAACAAATACTTCTGCCTTTTCAAATGCTTCAATATCCATAAACTTAAATGTGTAATTGCGTTTTTCGGGAATTGATGAAATCCTTTTTCCGCCCGAAACGTTGATTTTAAGGGTATTTTCATTTTCATTTACAAGAATATCGGTAATTGAGAAATCGCCGTTTTCAAATCCAAGCGTTTCGCCGTCGTCCTCATAAAGCTTAAAAATCCCGTTGCCTCTGTAAATATCAAACGAAAGATTTTCAGGGTTGCGACAAGAATTTCCAGTATCCTCTGACATAGGAATAACAGCGCCCTCTTTTGCCAAGACGGGAATTGTGTTAATAGGACTAGTAACGGTTACGGTTTGACCGCCCTTGTAAATTCTGCCGTCAAAAATATTAGTCCAGCGCCCCTTCGGCAGCCAAATCTTTGTGAATGCAGTTTTAGTTTTTTTATTGAGCTTTGTTGTAACGGGGCAAACAAGAAGCTCTGAGCCGAACATATACTCATTTTTAACAGAATAGGCATTTTTATCTTCGGGATATGTAAAATACATAGGTTCGCAAAGCGCTCTGCCGTCATTAAATGAGCGATAATTCATTGAATAGATATACGGAATGAGCTTATGGCGCAGACGCAAAAATTCAACACCTATTGTTTCGGCTTCCCACGAGAAATTCCACGGCTCTTTGCCGAGTAAATCGTTACTTGTTGAATGAAGACGGATTATGGGAGAGAAAACTCCGAGCTGAAGCCAGCGGATATAAAGCTCATCGTCATGAGCGCCCATATGATGACCGCCTATATCGTGACTCCACCAAGTGTAGCCGCAGTTTGCCGCATTTGCAGTGAAATACGGCTGGAAATCAAGAACCGACCAATTGATAGCGGTGTCACCCGAAAAGCCCAACGGATAACGGTGCGAACCAAGCCCTGCATAACGGGAGAGAATAAGCGGGCGCTTGCCGTCACGGCAACTGTCGAGATAATGGTAATGGTTCAAAAGCCAAAGAGGGTCAAGCCCTGCGCTTTTACTCTTTGTGCCCTGCTGCCAGTCTATCCACCAAAAGTCAACGCCTTGATTCTCATAAGGGTGATGTAAAACATCGAAATAAGCGTTAATAAATGTGCTGTCGGTAAGGTCAAATTCAACAGGCTTTTGAGCGGACTCGTCCTGCCCTACCGCTTCGCACATTTCACCGTACATATCATCAAAGGGGCGAACACCGTCCGCAGGATGCAAATTAAGCGTTACCTTTAAATCTCTTTCGTGAAGTCCTTTAAGAAAGCCTTTATAATCGGGAAAAAGGTCGGTATTCCAACTGTAACCCGTCCAGCCGCCTTTCCAGATAAGACCTTTATCACCCGAATAATTGAATTTTTCTTCGACATTTACCCAATGCCAATCCATATCAACGGTTGCAACAGTTAAGGGAATATCACGGCGGATAAATTCGTCCATTAAATCCTCATATTCCTTTTGGGTATATGCACGGTATCTGCTCCACCAATTGCCGAGAGCAAAACGGGGAATGAGCGGAGCTTTTCCCGTAATAGAATAAAACGCGTTAAGACAGCCAACATTGTCTTTACCGTAGGCAAAAACATATTTATCAGTCGAACCTTTTTTGCGGTTTTCAAGCTTGCCGTCGTCCTTTAAAAGAAGTGTTTTGCTGTCGTCCATAACAGTTACTCCGTTTTGTGACAGAACTCCGTCCTTTAGCGGAACTGCGCCAAAGGTTTGGTCAAGAGTGCGGGTTGTGCCCTTTAAATTAAGGTCACGGTCATATTTTTGCTTTACACAGTCAACTACGGCATAAAGGAATTTTCCGTTTTTGGTATTAACAGCAAATGTTGCTTTATCTGTAATAACATTTAAGATACCGCCGTTCTTTTCGGTTTTAAAATTAACCTTATCACTGTTTCTGTACCAAACGGTCTGCGAAGGTAAATCCGTAAAAGTGCCCGTTTCAATTCTTATTAGTATATCGCTCAAAACGGTTATGCGGACATTGTTTTCAATTATAATATTGCTTTCATTTGCTTTTCCGTGGGTCTTTGCGAGCAGTCTTTCGTGTAAATTTTTCATTACGCTATCTCCGTTTCATCATATTTTAATGCTTTTGAAAGTATTTTTATATTTGAAATATTCTCGGAAAATTCGATTTTTTGCCCTAACAGTAAATTTACATAATCGCCGTTAAAGACAGAGCCTAAAAGCTCACCGTTTTTATAAAGCTTAACAAGCGAATTCGGCTCACAGACAAGATTTATCCTGTCACCTACGCAAAGCTTTGCGTCAAGTTTTTTCTTTGTACCCGCAAGGAATAAAAGTAATCCGCCGTCATAAGAAATAAGCGATAATTCGTCTGTTTTAAGATAGCAGTCGTTTTCATCGGTATTTTCGATTGTAAATGATACGGTAAAGTCCCTGCCGTTCGGAATTATATTTTCACTGCAAACGAAATCGGTGTAATTCACCGCATTTATTTCGCCGTCTGCCATATCGCCGAACATATTTTTAGCAGTAAATGAAACATAGGCTTTTTGAGTATTCTCGGCAAATGTCACCTTTAATGTGCTGTAATCGTCAAGTAAATCAAGAGCTTTAATTTCTTTATCTGACGAAATCATACCTTGTGAAAGGTAAATTCTGTCATCGAAGAACAATAAAAGCTCATTTGCGGAGTCAAATCTTCCGTAAATAAGTGACGGAATTTTTTCCTTGACAGATGTAAATTTCATTATGATTACTTCGCCTGCCGAAAGGTTCACGGTAAATGAATCGCCGTAAGAGTAGGTCTCGCTGTCGCAATTTTCCGTATATGGATAAATATTTGCGCGGCGCATTTCACCCGAAAATTCAGCACAACCCATATTTTTATTAAGATTAAAGGTAAACTCCTGTGCTTTTGACGAGGGGTTGCGAAGAGAGACTATACCTGCGCCCTCTCCCCAAGCAGAATAGCCGTAAACTCCGCCCGTGGCGGGGTCTGTACCTATAAAAACGGAATTTTTAAGTATTTCTGCGTTATTCTTTATGAATCGGAAAGCATCGGCATTTATGCGCCACTTCGACACAGACAGCATATTGTATGAAAAATACAGCTCCCAAAAATATGTGCCTCTTGTTGCCATCATAAACATGTATTTTCTGTATTCGCCGTCAGTCATTGACACCTTTGCCGTGTTGCCGTAAATCGGGTCGTGGTTATAAAGGTATTCGGGCGGGACTTGATATTTACGCTTTACGAAAAAGTCGTAATATCTGCTGTCGCGGTATGAGAGCATCCTGTCAACATCTGCCGAGAGCAGCTTTTCGCCTGTTTTTGTCTTTTCAAGAAATCCCACATCGTTGCTGTTTTGAATCCAGAGCGACTCATTCCACTGAAGGAAAAAGGGACTTGCATTGCAGTAGCTTGTTTGGTTTATCCACAAATTTTTGCCATTGGTTTCACGGTGAATATGCATTTTACGGAAAATATCAATCCAGTTTTCCCACATCTCGGTATACTCGTACATACCGTTAAAGCCGCCTGTTATATGACCGTGCTTTTTAGACGGACAGGCTTTAAGAAGGAAACCGTCGAGCTTCCAATAATTTATATCAAACCTGTCCATCATATCAATAAAATAATCGGTAATATTTTTTATGTAGCGGAAATCAGCAACGCAGACATCGTTTGCCGCTCTGTTATAGCCACCCTTGCCTGCCTTTTCCATATTTTTAGCAAATTTCGGAGTTTCCGAATTATAACCTCCGCGAGGACCTATCCACATTCCGAAATTTGAAGAAAACTTTTGTGCAAGTGCTGACGGTTTTGAAAATCCGCTCGGAAACTTGGAATTAAAATTCCAAAAATCACCTTTATAATCCGAAAATCCGTCGTCTACTACGAAAGAGTCAACGGGCGGAATAAGCGCCTTTGAAAGACCGTCCTCAATCTCGTAAAAGGATTTCAAAATATTGTCTTCGGTAATGTCAAGCATATGGTCATACCAAGAATTATACTGAAATCTCGGCTGAATATTTCTTGAAATTGAACGAATAAACTTAAAAAATTCACGGCGCACGGTGTCATAATCCGTGGCAGAAGCCGCGCCCGAAACGGTGCTCCATGTGCGGTAAGTAGTTCCGCAGTTTAAGTTAAGCTTATCAAAACGCTTGCCGCTGAAATAACGAATATATGCAGTACCGTCTGAAATGTTTGTATCAGCAAGCGGAAAAGTACTTGCAAAAAATATTCCGTTCACATAAAACGGCTGACCGAGCGAGCTGTGGTATTTACTTAAGTACGCCTTATCAATCTCGCCTATGCACCAAGTGTCCTTACAATTTTTAAAGCACAAATGCTCACAGTCTATCGAATCAATAACAATATTTTCCTGATAGCGCTCGTCAACTATCATTTCAATATATTTGGAAATATAGGGACTGTTTTCGGTTATCTCATAATTTACGATAAAGATTATTCTTGCGCCTGAAAAAGCATAGGGCTTAAAAATAAATTCAACTCTGTTTTTGAATATGTTTACATTGTCGAGAGTCAGTTCGTTTGACGATAAAAATTCGGTTTTCTCACGAAAAACGCCTTTTGTTTTAAAGTCGATAAAAAATTCTGCGGAAAAGCTTGTAAGTGCGAGCGGTTCTGTACCCGGATCACGCTTATTCACTATTTCTACAGTGCGAAGCTTGTCTCCCATAGAAGAAAATCTACGCTCAATAAAATCGTTGCCTATTACAATTCGGTCATCACGGGAATATGCATAAACATTTGCCATATCAGTTGTTCTCCTTTGAAAAAAGTACATTCTCAATTGCGCAAACAGCATCACAAATTATTTTAAGACACGGTCTTTTTATATAAAACTCGGGAGTTCTCGGTTCGGGTTTTTCGTTAAAATTCACTTCTTTAAGTCCTAATAAATCCTTGCAGATAACAGAACTGTGTTTCTTTTGAAATTCCTCCGTTATTTTCCTTACGGTTTCATATACCTTTGCTTTGTCATATTCAGGATGAGCCAGCCCTACAAGCATTGCGGCACCCGAAATTGCACCGCAAATTTCCCTCATTCTGCCTACTCCCCCGCCGAGGCCTATTGAAATTCTTGCAGCTTGCTCCTGCGTCAGTCCAAGCTCGTCGGCAAATGTGCAAAAAACCGCCTGAGAGCAGTTATAACCGTCCCTGAATAACGCCTCGGCTCGCTCTGTATATTTAGACATAGGCAAAACTCCCTTTTTTAATATATTTCAATTCTAACATATATCAAGAAAACTTGCAACAAAAAAACAGCGGATAAACCGCTGTTAATCTGCAAAATAATCTTCGTATCTGCGCTTTTCACGCATTTCGTCAATGCTCGGCAATAAAAACTTTTCTCCAAGCGAATAAGCAACCTTGGCCGCTACCTTGTTATAATTGTCATTGTTATTACCGTCTTTTGATGCCCGTCTGTTTGTCCCATTATCCGATATTTCATAAACATATTTGAGTTCTTCGGCAGTTGCAATTAAATTACCGTTGGAATCCTTTTTTCCCGAAAACTCAAGAACCGTTGCACCCGGTGTGGAAGAATTTTTCTTAATGAACGCTATTAAATTAGCTTTGTCACTGCCGTATTTTTCTGCCACTCGGCAAATGTATTTATTATCAGGATTTTCAGAGATATATGTGACAACCGCACCGTCATTTTCCGGTTCTGTTTTTAACGGTACAGTAATTTCAGTCGATAAAACAGTTGTATTAGATTCATTATTTTGCGTTATTTTACTGCTTGTTTCGTCATTTACAAAGCTTTCAGTCGATTTTGATTGAGATTTTGAAGATGGCTCTGAAATCACCTTTGACGGCAACGCAGAAGGCGACTCAAAAGACGATGTTGAAAGCGGCTCGCTTTGATTTCCTTTTTTACAGGCAGCAAATGTGCATATAATAAATGTAGCCAAAATAACGGCAATTATCTTTTTCATATTATTATATAAGGTGCTCAATTTTCAATAAAATAAGCACTGTCCCTTCCCTTTATAAAACAGAATATATAAAAATAAGTCCCACCCAAAAATGAGTGGGAAAAATCTTTTGAGCAAAACTCAAGCAGGGAAAATGCTGCCAAGAGCTTCCCGAATCATAGCGATAACTTGATCCACCGGAATTTCACCGCTGATAAGACCTTTAATTGTATCGATAACGGGCTGTAAAACTGTCATAATCTGATCCATTGTATATTTCACTCCTTTCCCCAATCTAATTATGTATATAATATCACTCAATTACACTTTTGTCAATACATTTGTAAATTTATTGTAAAAAAAAGGCACGCCGTGCGGAGTGCCTTGTTTCATCTGTTCTTAAATTATTTAAGAGTAACCTTTGCGCCAACTTCTTCAAGTTTTGCTTTTGCCGCTTCAGCATCTTCCTTGGGCATTGCTTCCTTAATCTTTGAGGGAGCGCCGTCAACAAGAGCCTTTGCTTCTGCAAGACCAAGACCTGTGATTTCACGAACAGCCTTGATAACCTTAATCTTCTCTGCACCGATTTCTGTAAGTTCAACATCGAACTCTGTCTTCTCTTCCTCGGCTGCTGCTGCGCCAGCTGCGGGAGCTGCAACTGCAACTGCTGCTGCGGCTGAAACGCCGAATTCATCTTCTACTGCGTGTACGAGCTCTGAAAGCTCAAGAACTGTAAGAGCTTTGATTTCTTCAATCATTGCTGCGATTTTCTCTGATGCCATGGTATTTTACCTCCAAAAATTATTGTAATAAATTTCAAAATTATTCAGCTGCGGGAGCCGGTTCGCCGTTCTTATCAACAACAGCCTGAATAGCTCTTGCGAAAGCGGCAATAGGTGCATTGAATGCATTGCAAACAGTAGCAAGCAAAATCTCTCTTGAAGGAAGCTTTGCAAGACTGTCAATCATTTCAAGGCTGATAACCTCACCGTCAAGATAACCTGTCTTGATGCTGAAGGTTGAATCTTTTGCAGACGCATACTTATTAAGAATACGGGCTGCTGCTACGTGGTCTTCCTTACTTGTTGCGATAGCAGTTGTACCTTCAAGTACAGATGACATACCGTCAAGAGGAGTGTCCTCAATAGCGCGTTTAAGAAGTGTGTTCTTAACAACTGAATACTCAACGCCTGCTTCACGAAGCTCCTTACGAAGCTGTGTGTCAGTAGCAACGCTGATACCCTTGTAGTCAACAACTACACCTGCAACAGAAGCGTCAATTCTCTCTTTAAGAGAAGCTACCTGCTGCTTTTTGATTTCTAAAACTTTCTCACTTGGCAAACGAATTCACCTCCTATAAATAAACTGCGCTTGCTTTATGAGATAAAAAGCCTCTCCGCCGTAAAGACAGAGAGGCATAAAACTTTAATGTAAAAAGTTCGTTCCTCGGCAGGCAGGGTAAAACCTTTACGCAAACGCACCTACTGTCTTCGGCAAGCGAATATTATATTAACACACCGTAATCGGTTTGTCAACAGTTAAATTGTTCCGAATTATTCAGCCGCTACAGAGGCTGCAAACTTATTCGGATTGATTTTAATGCCGGGGCCCATTGTTGTTGCAATTGCGCAGGACTTAATGTACTGACCCTTTGTTGCGGCCGGCTTTGCCTTAACAATTGCGTCCATAAGAGTGTCAAGGTTCTCCTTGAGCTTGTCAGCACCGAAAGAAGCCTTGCCGATGGGGCAGTGAATGATGTTTGTCTTGTCAAGACGGTACTCAATTTTACCTGCCTTAGCCTCAGTTACAGCCTTAGCTACATCAGGAGTAACTGTACCTGCTTTCGGTGAAGGCATCAAGCCGCGGGGACCGAGAACCTTACCGAGACGACCTACAAGACCCATCATATCGGGAGAAGCGATACAAACATCAAAGTCCATAAAGCCGCCCTGAATTTTTTCCATAAGGTCTTCAGCACCGACATATTCAGCACCTGCTGCCAAAGCGGCATCAACCTTGTCGCCCTTTGCAAATACTGCAACGCGAACCTTTTTACCTGTGCCGTTGGGAAGAACAACTGCGCCTCTAACCTGCTGGTCAGCATGACGTGAGTCAACGCCCAAACGAACGTGAATTTCTACTGTTTCATCAAATTTTGCTGTTGCTGTCTTAACGGCAATGTCAAGTGCCTCAGCAGTGTCGTAAAGTTTTGTTTTGTCGATGAGCTTTGCGCTCTCAACATATTTTTTTCCGTGTTTCATAATTAAATTCCTCCAAAAAAGTGGTTAATCGGATCTGATTTTTCCTCCCACAAGGAGATCAGTCAACTACGGTAATACCCATTGAGCGGGCAGTACCTGCAATCATACTCATAGCTGATTCAATAGAAGCGGCGTTAAGGTCGGGCATTTTCTGCTCGGCAATCTTCTGAACCTGCTCTTTTGTTATTGAAGCAACCTTTGTCTTGTTGGGAACACCCGAACCACTCTCAATTCCGCATGCCTTTTTAATAAGAACTGCTGCGGGGGGAGTTTTTGTTACGAATGTAAATGTATGGTCTGCATAAACAGTGATAACAACAGGGATAATAAGACCCATGTCGTTCTTTGTGCGCTCATTAAATTCCTTTGTGAACGCCATAATGTTAACGCCGTGCTGACCGAGAGCCGGTCCTACGGGCGGTGCCGGTGTTGCTTTGCCGGCAGGGATTTGAAGCTTAATAAAGCCTGTTACTTTCTGAGCCATTTTAGCACCTCCAAAATTCGTGGTATGGCGAAACGGAAGCTCGTACCGTTTCTCCCACAACGCTTCGAAGAAGCGTCATAAAAAGCGTATTTAACGCTGATTACCAAATTATTCTTGTTCTGTTTTTTCCACCTGGTCAAGCTCAAGCTCAACGGGAGTTTCACGACCGAGCATTGAAATTACAACACAAACAGAGCCTGCGTCTGTGTCAAGCTCACGGACAACGCCGACAACGCCTTCAAATGCGCCGTCGATGATTGTAACCATATCGCCGACCTCATAGTCGATTTTAACGACCTTTTTCTCAACACCCATTGCATAAACCTCTTCCTCCGTAAGGGGAATCGGCTTGCTTTCAGGACCTACAAAGCCTGTAACACCGCGAGTGTTGCGGATAACATACCAAGTGTCATCTGTCATTTCAAGCTCGCCTGTGTCTTCATTTTCAAATACGGCAACCTTGACCATAACATAACCGGGGAAAACTTTTCTTTCAACTTCTTTTTTCTGCTCGTCCTTAACCTCGGTAACGGTTTCCATAGGAATGTTTACATCAAGGATTAAGTCGTGCATCTTTCGGTTTTCAACAACCTTTTCGATGTTTGTCGCAACCTTATTTTCGTAACCGGAATAGGTGTGAACAACAAACCATCTGGAGAGTTCAGCCATTCTTGTCCCCTCCGTTTAGCCCATAAGAAACGGGAAAATCATACTTGCGGTATCTGCCGCCGCTTTAGCCTTATGGTCTGATGCAAGACCCACAAGAGCGTCGATAGCGGCCGTAATACCTGTGTCAAAAGCTAATATGACAAGTCCCACAACTGCGACTACGGCGATAACAACAAGCGAGCTGTTAAGAACAGTTTTACCTGAAGGCCATGTAATTTTTTTGCATTCGCCCTTGAAGTTTTTGAAGAATTCTTTAATTGCCTTGCCCGCTCTTTTAAAGGGATTGCCTTTTTTTGCTTTGGGCTTGTCGGCATTTTTGTTCTTCTTTACTTCGGAAGCGGCATTTTCTTTTTTGTCAGCCATTTTTGTTACCTCCGATTACTTTGTTTCTCTGTGGAGAGTGTGTTTCTTGCAGAATCTGCAATACTTGTTCATTTCCATTCTGTCAGGAGTGTTCTTTTTGTTTTTCATTGTGTCATAATTGCGCTGTTTGCACTCCGTACAAGCCAATGTGATTTTTACTCTCATTTTTTCGGCACCTCCGTTAATTCATCGCAAATTATAGCGATATAAGCCTGCCTCAAAAAAGGGCACAAAAATAAAGCCCTCCTTTTCGAGGTAGTAGTATTGTAACACAGTAAAAATCAATTGTCAAGATTAAATATAATTATTTCTTAAATCATAAGCTTTTATTGACGGGAAATACATAATATGTTATAATTTTTAAAACTGCTTAATATTTAATATGTATACATAAAATCATTGAAAAAGGTGATAAAATGTCTCACAGTATTATTGATTATGTTCTTTTTAACGCCAATAAAGATTTCGATGAAATACCGTTCAATAGAATTGACGCTTTGATTTTTGCACAGCTTTCATACCTTAACTACACAGGAATAGTTGAAGACACACGGTCTGAGTCCCCCGGTGTTTATTTACACGAAATTGCAGAGCACGAAAAGTTCCCCGAAATTTTTACGCTTCCACGCTCTGCCGAAAACAATACAAAGCTTTTTAATGCCGTTGCATATTCAAAAAGATACGGCAAAGTCAGAGCAAAATTTTATGAGGATATTGCCGAAAAAGACAGTGACACACAATTTTGCGGAGTAGTCTTTGTTCTGCCGAAAAATCTTAATGTAATATCCTTCAGAGGAACGGACTCAACAATACTCGGCTGGAAAGAAAACTGTAATATGCTTTATAAATACCCCGTAAGCTCACAGGAGATTTCTGTAGCTTATGTCGACAAGGTAATCCCCCGTCTTCGCGGAAAGGTTATTGTTACAGGCCATTCCAAAGGAGGAAATCTTGCTATTTATTCAAGTGTTTACTGCAACAAAAAGAACAAAAAGAAAATCGAACGCATAATTTCCTTTGACAGTCCCGGCTTTACGGAGGAGTTTGTAAACGATGAGGCTTACATAAATACTCTTCCAAAAATTTCAAAATTTGTTCCCGAAGAGTCAATGATCGGTATGCTTTTGACCGATAAATCCAAGGTTCATATTGTTAAAAGCGACGGCATAGGCTTTTATCAGCACGACCCGTTTATGTGGCAGATTGACGGAACGACCTTTGTACCCGGCACAAAAATTGTTATGCGTGCAAAGATTATCGACACAACCTTTAACGAATGGGTATTCGGCTTTGCGCCTGAACAGCGCGAGCAGTTCCTTGAAGGAATGTTCCTTCTTGTTGAAAAAACAAACGAAGCGGACTCGCCCACATTCAGACAGTGGATGGAAAATCTGCTTACAAACATTCCCCTCGCCCTTGACGCAGTAAAAGGTCTTTCCCCGCAAGACAGGGCACTGTCCGCAAAGGTCATCAGACAGTTTTTCACATCAATGGGCTCAAGCGTTGTAGCCAACCAAAAAAACTATTTCAGCGAGCGTATTAAAAAGCTGCCGATAATCAAAGGCAACTTTTAATATAACGTCAGTTCGAAACCATCCTGACGTAAAATAAAACTACGGAGTGATAAAAATGAATCAAAAAACCTTATTTGTTGTGAAAGCGGCGGTTATTGCTGCGCTTTATGCCGCCCTTACCGCTGCTTCATCGATGTTCGGACTTGCTTACGGGCAAATTCAGTTCAGAGTGTCCGAAGCGCTTTGCGTGCTTTGTGCATTTACCCCTGCGGCAATTCCAGGTCTTGCAATCGGGTGTCTGCTGAGCAATCTTTCGAGTCCTCTCGGCGCAATTGATATTATTGTCGGGACAAGCGCCACACTTATTTCCGCCGCGCTCGGATACCTTGCAAGAAACATAAAATTCAAGGGAATTCCAATGCTTTCTCTCTTATTTCCCTGCATTTTTAACGGAATATTTGTAGGTGCAGAGCTTGCATATCTTGCACCTGAAGGGTTTCAGTGGAAGTTTTTTCTTATTGCAGGGCTTGAGGTAGCAATCGGTGAATTGGCAGTTTGCTTTACCCTCGGTGTATTACTTTGCAGGGCAATACAAAAAACGGAATTAAAGGATTTATTCAAATAAACAAAAATCTAAAGGGCGTGATAATATGGCAAAGATAATTATTGCCGATGACGAACAGCTGATACGTCGGCTTGTTTCGGATTTTCTTAAAAAAGATGGTTTCACAGTTCTTGAGGCCGAAAACGGCGAAGAGGCACTGCTCCTTTTTGAGAAAAACAAAGATACAGACCTGCTGATTCTTGACATTATGATGCCCGAAAAAGACGGTTGGGAGGTTTGCAGTGAAATCCGCAAGACCTCATCCGTCCCGATTTTGCTGTTATCGGCACGAAGCCAGGAGTTTGACCAGCTTAAAGGCTTTGAATCTGGAGCTGACGATTATGTTACAAAGCCGTTCAGCCCTGTTCTTTTAATGAAGCGTATTGAAGCTCTTTTAAAGCGCAGTCAAGCCTCTTCCAAGACTGATGAAAGCATAATTGAGGGACTTACGGTTGACAAAACCGCACATCAGGTATTTGTTGACGGAGTTGAAATTTTACTTACAGTAAAAGAATTCAATATTCTTTTAAAGCTTATTGAAAGCGCAGGCAGAGTTTACAGCCGCGAACAGCTTCTTGACGACATTTGGGGCTTTGACTATTACGGTGACACAAGAACAGTGGACTCTCATGTTGCAAGGCTTCGCACAAAGCTGGGCGATTGGGGAAACCGACATCTGAAAACAGTTTACGGCGTTGGATATAAAATCCAGGAAAGTGATATAAATGAATAAAAGCAAACGCCGTTTGAGTATAAGGCTCAAAATGTTTTTGCAGATAACGGCAATTCTTTTAGCTGTTGTTACGGTTATTTTAATTATTAACACAACCTGCCTCGGAGATTTATACTTTTATAACGAGAAGCGCAAAATGGCATCTATCGCCGAATACCTCAATACTCTCGATTTAAAATCGGGAGTATATTTAGGGACTGTAAGTCAGCTTGAAACCGAAAACAACATCTCAATCGACATTTATTTTGCTGACGGTAACCCGTTGTACCTCAGTTCAAAAAATCTTATACCCACAGGCGGAAACACTATTGTCATTGAGCACGGCGTAGTGAAAAACGGCGCTGTTATTGATATTCGTGAATCGAGCGGAGTTCAGTACATTGACTGCAAATGCATTCTTGACGACGGCATTGAAATTGAAATTTTCAGCGTACTTGCGAATGTTGAAGCAAATGCCGAAGTTACTCTTTACTTTGTTTGGGCATCGATTTTGTTTATATTTATCGTTGTTATTATATTCTTCATTATCTATTCAAAAAGCTTTACAAAACCGCTTATTCAAATGAGCAAAATCACCGAAAAAATGTCGAATATGGACTTTTCGGAAAGGGTTGCGGTGAAATCCAACGATGAAATCGGTGAGCTTGCAGGAAGCATTAATAATCTTTCAGGCTCACTTGACGCAACTCTTCAGGATCTTAATCAAAAGAACAAAAAGCTTCAGGATGACATTGAGAAAAAGCAAACACTTGACGATTTAAGAAAAGAATTTATTTCAAGCATTTCCCACGAGCTGAAAACACCTATTTCAATAGTCAGGGGTTATGCTGAAGGCGCGGAGCTTATGCTTCAAAGCGGCGATACCGAAAATGCTGCTGAATACTGCGGCATTATCATAAAGGAAAGCGAAAAAATGAATGCTCTTGTTATGGAGCTTTTAGAGCTTTCAAGATTTGAAATCGGCGACAGCAGACTTGAAATTGAGGATTTTTCGCTGTATAGCTTTATTCACGATTACACGGACAGCGAAAAAATCGTGTTTGAAGAAAACGGCATAAAATGCGAAACGGAAATTTCCGAAAATATTATGTGCCGAGGCGATTTAATTAAGCTTAATATGGTGCTTAATAATTTTGTTTCAAATGCTGTATCGCACACTGGCGGCGAAAAGCTTATACGCATTTACTGCGAAGAAACGGATGAAAAGGTACGCATTTTTGTTTACAATACGGGTAAAGCGATTGCAGACGAGGATATTGACAAGATTTGGGACTCATTTTACAGAGCGGACAAATCCCGTTCCCGTAAAGATGGCAGGTTCGGCTTAGGGCTTTCAATAGTCAGCGCCATTCAAAATCTTCACGGCAACGAATACGGAGTGTTTAACTCCGACGGCGGCGTTACATTTTGGTTTGATGTTGATAAAGTTAAGTAAAATGAATTAAATTTTAATTTTTGGTAGGGATAGGTTGTTTCCCTCAAAAACATAGTCGCGCCGCTTGTTTGGAGCGCTACGCATTGCTCGGAGTTTTCACCTCATACCCCGCCGCTACAAATAATTTTGAATAGCAAAAAGCCGAGGTTCACT
>DERX01000007.1:27733-31118 GCA_002361875.1 Ruminococcaceae bacterium UBA3329 | reverse complement strand
GAGTTCAATATTTGAATAGGAAATAAAGATATAAAAATCGGAAATATATGCTTTGAAATGCATAAATCATTTTGGATTCTCCATTTTTCGTACTTCCGTGGGAGTTTGATTAAATGTGCTTTTAAATTCAGTAGAAAAATGATAGGGTGAGCTGAAACGCAGCATTGCCGAAATTTCGTTTATGGGAATTGTCGTCTGTACTAAAAGCTTGTACCCCTCTTCAAGCTTTTTGTTAAGAATATATCTTTTCGGGGAAATATTAAGCTTTTCCGTAAAAATCTGGTGCATACGGCGGGGCGACATTTGAAAAAACGAAGCAATTTCACCGATGGATATTTTCGAGTAAATCTTTTGTCTTATGTAACCGCATATTTCATCGACAGTGTTAACGGATTTTTTTTCTTCTTCTTTCCGTACACAACGATCCTGAAACATAACGGAATATAAATAGTGGTCCAAAACAGCGTTAACATAGCCTACATTGACATCTTCCGTCTGCCCTGTCCGTAAAAGCTTTGTGAACAGTATGTCCTCATTTTCAAAAGCGGGCTTTGAATAAACTGTTTCGGTTTCAAAAACAAGAGAGCTGTTTTTGGCGGTAAAGTTTACCCATTTGTACCCCCATGTTTTCGAAAGGCTTGTGTATTTTTTTATCGTGTGAAACCGCAGAAAAAGGCACTCGTTTTCATGAAGTATAAAGCTTTTGCCGTGAAGAGTTATTTCGCCCTCGCCTGAAAAGCATCTTATGAAAGAAAATGTATCATCGGGGTAATATCCGTGCTCTTCGTCCTCAATATAATGGTAATAATTTTCATCGGCAAAAATATTGAAAGCCGTTATAACATTGGTGGAAAATATGTGCTCCTGCTTTTGCCAACTTAAATAAAATGAGTCGCTTTGATACATAAGACCACCATATTTCTGAAATATGTATTCATTATACCGCTTTTTGTATTTAATTTCAATGCATTATATTATATAATTTTATTGTAACAGCTTGCTTTATCAAAAAACAAGCTATGATCAAAAGTAAGGGAGAAAGAGTTATGCTAAAAAAGATTTTGAAAATTGCGGCGGTAATACTTGTTGCCGCGGCGGTTATAACAGCGGCGGTGCTTTTGGGGATTAAAGCTAAGGAAAAGAAAGCCAAGAGCAACCTACAATGAAGAGGATTGGCTTATAATTATCGCCACAGACCACGGCAGAACAGAGTACGGTCACGGCGGGCAGACAAATTACGAGCGAATGACTTGGCTTGCCTGCAACAAACCGATTGATATTACAGAGGATTATTTGAAATATGAAGTTAAATAAGAAAATTATGATAATATTAGCAGTAATTTTAGTAATAGCTATTGTTTCATCAGTGCTGATTACAGCGGCTGTTAAAAAGAAGAACGACCCGAACAGGTGGAAAAAGCAGGGCTACGATTTGTCCGTTCCCGTGCTGAATGAAAACGGCTGGTATATGGTTTTTGAGGACGATTTTAACGGCACAAAGCTTAACGAGGGCATAAATTTCGGCGAAAAATATACAGGTAATAAAGAGATATGGACAACATCTCCCCATGCAATCCGTTGGCAGAGCAACGATGAAAATAAGCCCGAGCAGGCCTGCTGGTGGTGCCCCGAGATGGTTGAGGTTAAGGACTCAAAGGCAATAATTCATTCAAGATACGAAGAGAACCATACCTGCGACGGTGATTGTCCTGCAAAAGGACGGTTTACAAGCGGAATTGAAACCCGTCTTATTTCGGGCGACAATAACAACAATAAAGGCACATCCGACACGCTCCTTTTTGCACAGGCATTCGGCTATTTTGAATGTAGGGTTAAGATTCCCAAATCTCAAGGACTTTGGTCTGCTTTCTGGCTTCAATCCTCAAATATGAGGCAGGTAGGTAATAATGGAAAAGACGGCACGGAAATTGATGTTTACGAAAGTGCGTTTTTGAATAACGAAACATCAAGAATGGGTCATGCTCTTCTTTGGGACGGCTATGGAAAACGGGCAAAGGTTGCTGACTATATAGGCAATCTTTCACAGGACCTTTATGACGGCTTCCACACCTATGCACTTAAATGGACTCCCGAATATTACGTGTTCTACATTGACGGTGTTGCCACTTGGGCGAGCGACGCAGGCGATGTTTCAAGAGTAAAAGAGTTTTTGCGCCTTACCGTTGAAATAGATGCAGGCGACGGCAGCGGTCCCCACGGGCAGGAGATTGGGCAGTTCAGTCACAACAATGACGATAACGACGATTTTGAAATAGATTATGTTAAGGTTTGGCAGAATGAAAATTACGAAAAATTCATTCAGGACGACAGCGAATTTAAGGGCAGCTTTGATTTGGCGTAAGGGGTTATAAAAATGGAAACCGTTTTGCAAATGAATTCCGAAAATTGCAGTGAATTGCTCCGAAATCCCGACAGGGGTCTTCGTATGGAGCATTACATCACCCTCGGTACTCCTTTAGGGTCTTATCCGCTTGACGGCACAGACCCGTTCGAGAGGGCGCAGGCTTTAATCCGCAAATATAAACCCGACAGCCCTACGCTTTGTCAGCTTTATGTTTATCTTTCAAATTACCGAAGAAAAAGCCTTGACACTGTGGCATTCGAACAGCTTAAAAAGATTTTTGAGCTTTACCGTGACAATAATATAAGATTGCTTTTGCGTTTTGCTTATTCGACGGGCGAGGTTACCGACGCACCTTACAGAACGGTAAAAAAGCATCTTGCTCAAATAAAAGATTGGTTTAATGAGAACAGAGAGCTTGTTTCCGACACGCTTTACTGTATGCAAACGGGAATAATCGGTCTTTGGGGTGAGGGACATTCTAACAAGCATCTTAAAAACCGCCATATAAAAAAGGTTATTCGCCTTGTGCGTGAGGTAACTCCTCAAAATGTTTATGTTCAGGTGCGAACCTTTGATATGCTTAAAAAGGTCTGCGATGAAGATAAAAGCAAAACAGGTATTCACGACGATTACATAATAGGGGATATGAACCATAAATGGTCGTTTATTCCCAAAAGTCAAAACGAAGATTTTGAGTATACGGTTGAGCACGCAAAGTATACCGTGAATGACGGTGAAATGCCGTGGGGCAGAGCAACGCTTGACGACAAGCAGGGCGCAATGCCGTTAGATGCTCTTGACGGTAAAGAGGTTTTAAAACAACTCAGTACATTTTCGCTGACCTCGTTTTCACTTGAGCACAATTACAGGGAAGATGACGGCAAGCTTTACAGTATGGCAAAATGGAAAAATGAATATTTAAGCTGTGATGAGGCAAATTCCCTCGGAATTACCGTGAATCCGAATTTATTTAAAAATAGTAAAAAAAAGGATACAAAACTGTCAATTTATGATATAATA
>DERX01000007.1:0-27449 GCA_002361875.1 Ruminococcaceae bacterium UBA3329 | reverse complement strand
TTATGATATAATAAGATATTATTTGGGTTATCAGTTAGCTTTGACGGATTACGAATTTGAAAACGGCAATTTGAAATTTGCTATTAAAAATTTCGGCTTTGCTTCACCGCTTAATTTCAACTATTTAGCCGTTGCCGTTAAGGATAAAAACGGCGAAATATCGGAAATTGAGGTCAAGAATTATGATAAAAAACAGCTTTTGTCGGGTGAAAGTGTAATGTATTCTCTCACGATTCCAAAGAATTTCGAGATAGTGGGAGTGAAAATGGATACTCAAAAGGGCGCAGGGGTTAATCCGAGGTTTGCAAATGATACCGTTTTTTCTGACGGTATTCAGTATTTTAAATAAGCACAACTACAAAATTTATTGCGGGAGTGATACGCATGGGGCACATAACTGATATTAAAATTATCTCATCGCTTGAAAAAATCTACGATGAGGACAAAATGCCGCAAAACGAAATCCGGCACATATCTCTTTTGAAAAATGAGAAAAAATCCTTTCAGATTGCAATCAAGTCGGATTTTGACGGCGAGTGCGACGTATCCTTAAGCAGTACCGTTAAAAACATAAAGCTTTATACTGTAAAGCATATAAAATCCGATTTGCCTATGGATAAAAAGGGCGTCGATGATTATTACCGTTTTTCCAAAAGCGGATATTATCCCGACTTACTTGTGCCCTTGAAGGATAAAGCAGAAATTTCAAAGGGTATTACAGTTGTTTGGGCAGAAATTGACGGCAAAGACGGCGTGGTAGGCGAAAATAAAATAGAGATTACGGTAGGGGATAAAACCGCCGTTATAAATGCGGAAATTATAGATGCCGAGCTTCAATTCAAAGACTTTGTTTATACCTGTTGGTTTCATACGGACTGCCTTATGTCCTATTACGGCTTTGACGCTTTTTCGGACGAGTATTGGCGTGTTACGGAAAATTTCCTTAAAACCGCCCGTGAATACGGAATGAACTGTGTGCTTACTCCTCTTTTTACTCCTCCTCTTGACACCGAGGCAAAAAAAGAAAGACCCACCGTTCAGCTTGTTGATGTTTCATTACATAACGGCGAGTATTCGTTTAATTTCGACAAGCTCACACAGTGGATCGAAATGTCGCGCAGGTGCGGAATTGAATATTTTGAGTTTTCTCACTTTTACACTCAGTGGGGTGCACGGCACGCACCGAAAATAATGGCTGATACAGACGAAGGGTATAAAAGAATTTTCGGCTGGGAAACAAGAGCAAATTCTAAAAAATACAAGCAATTTTTAAAAGCTTTTTCCACGGAACTTAAAAAGTATATCGAAGAAAAAAGGCTTCGGGAAAAAGTGTTTATTCATGTAAGCGATGAGCCGAATTTTTCAATGCTTATTCCGTATTCAAAAGCGTCAAAATATATTCATACTCTTTTTGAAGGCTATAAAATTGTTGACGCTCTTTCGGACATTCGTTTTTACAAGTGGAACATTGTTACAAATCCCATTCCATCGAATGACCATATTGAAAATTTCATCGGCAAGGCTGACAACCTGTGGACATATTATTGCAGTGCGCAAAAAAATCACTGCGTGTCAAACCGATTTTTCTGCAATTGCTCACTGCGCACAAGAGTTTTGGGCTATCAAATGTATAAATATAATATTAAAGGCTTTCTTCATTGGGGTTACAATTATTATTATACACGTCTTTCAAAGGGACTTGTTGACCCGTTTAAGGTTTCCGACGCGGGTGGACAGTTCCCGTCGGGCGACAGCTATGTTGTGTACCCTGCTAAAGACGGTATGCCCTATCAGTCAATAAGGCTTAAGGTGTTTTACGATGCGCTACAGGATTTGGCGGCATTAAATACTCTCGAAAATCTGACAGATAAAAAGACCTGTATGGACATAATCGAGGAAAACGGTAAGTATAATCTTACATTTAAGGATTACCCCCACAGCGACGAATGGCTTTTGACCACCCGTGAAAAGGTTAATAAAACAATAAAAGAAAATATTAAACAGTAGATAAATAGGTTCCGCTCCCTCATCGAGGGAGCGGGATTTGCGATAGCAAAGACTGAGGGAGTAGGGTGCATCGACTCGATGCACCGTGGAAATATTTATTTCGGGTTGACGAGGTCGTCAACCACTACAAATTACACAAAAAATAAATGATATAAACAAAAAAATCCGCCCGATTGAGCGGATTTTTTATTATGCTTAATTGATGTTACTGTTTTTTAATTGCGTTTACAACCCTTACAATCGCAGGGCAGAAAATAATATCGATAACGAGTTCAAATACAAAGTTAAGTCCTACCATTCCTGTAATCATATAAATGAATGTGTTTGTAAAGCCTGCGCCTGCACCCCATGCGCTTATTGCATCGTAGAAAAACAGTCTGCACCCTAAAAGAAAAATGCCTGTGTTTGTAACTGGGCAGATGATTGAAGCTAAAACAACCGTTAAATATGTGTTCATCTTCTTTTGAACCTTAAAGACAAGACCTGCCATAAGACCGCATAACATTCCTTTAAGAAGAACAGTTACAACCGTCCCGGGTATGCTGATAGCCATAAATGCGGCAGCGTCGCCGGACAAAAGAACCACTACTCCGAACACAAGTCCGAGCCACGTGCTGACATAAGGCCCTGCAAGTGCCGCACCGATAATTATCGGAATGAGAACAAGTGAAACAGAGAACGGACCGAATTTAATAAACGAGCCCATAAGCTGTAACACAATAACTAATGCGGTAAGAATACCTGTGATTGCGAGCTTGGTTATTTTATCCTTGCTCATTGTTTTACTTTTTGCCATAATTTACTCCTTTCGCTGCTGTCCCTATGGCGCAGATTTTTCAATCCTTAAGTACAGCGCGCTTTAAAAATATTTAAAACAAATTCGCAGTTATGTAATATTGCGCACAACGGCTACAGTTTACTGTGCAGAATTTGCTTTATACAAAATTGTTAAACATTTTTTTCGTAAATGCGTTTAAGTCCCTTTAAAACAAGGTCCTTGTCGTGAATCATTTTATGCTTGCAAACCTCGGGCAGGAAATAAGAAAGACCGCCCGTTGCAATAACTGATTTCGGCTCGCCGATTTCTTCTGTCAGTCTGTCAATAAGTCCGTCAATCATTGACGCAGTGCCGAGTATTACTCCGCTTTGCATACTGTCCGCAGTGTTTGTTCCGCAAACCTTTTTCGGAGCTTCAAGGCTTATTGTTTGCAACAGAGAGCTTGTATCCGTAAGCGCCTTTAAGGATATTGCAACTCCGGGTGCAATCAGACAGCCTCTGAAATTTTTCTTCTCGTCAACAACGCATATTTTCGTGGCTGTTCCGAGGTCAACAATAAAAGCGGGGAGCGGGTATTGAGAAGCCGCTCCGACTGCGCCTGCGGCGAGGTCTGCGCCGAGTTGTGCAGGGTTGTCGATTAAAATATTAAGACCCGTTTTAACTCCGGGCGCAACGGTAATTACCTTGCCGTCAATAAGCTTTTCAAGCGCACGCTTGACAGAAACAGTAATTTCGGGAACAACTGAACTTATTATTCCGCCTGTAATTTTTTTAGGGTCGATTTTATACAGAGAAAAGATGTCAGTAAACTGAATTGCGTACTGATCCTCTGTCTTTTGCCTTTCCGTGGCAAGACGGCAGTTAAGAATTAAATCGTCGTCCGAAAAAACACCTAATGAAATATTAGTGTTGCCTATATCTATTGAGAGAAGCATACAATCACCTCGCTGAAAATGTATTATACACTTTACATATATTTTTTTCAAGAGTAAATGCACTTGTTTTTGATTTATGTAAATGGTATACTTTTTAATAAAGTAAAATCCTGTTTAAAGTGAGGTGACACGCTTGATTTGTAATCTTTGCCCAAGACAGTGTAATGCAGAGCGGAATGAAAATGAGGGATTTGGCTTTTGTAAAATGCCGAATTTGCCTGTGCTTGCCCGTGCTTCAAAGCATATTTGGGAAGAGCCTTGCATTGCAGGGGAAGGTGGAGCGGGAGCAGTCTTTTTTTCGGGCTGTACTTTAAAATGCTGTTTCTGCCAAAACTATGAAATAAGCCATTTGAATAACGGCAAAAAAATAAGTGTAATGCGCCTTGCGGAGATTTTCAAAGAGCTCCAAAACGATGGCTGTTCGTGCATTGACCTTGTAAACCCCACACATTTTGCCGACAGTATTATTTCCGCTTTGGAGATATACAAGCCCACAGTTCCCGTGGTTTATAACAGTTCGGGCTATGACAGTGTGGAAACTCTCCGAAAATTTGACGGGCTTATTGATGTTTATTTACCCGATGTTAAATATTATGACAAAGAGGTGTCGCTAAAATACGCCTCCTGTCCCGATTATTTTGAAAAAACTTCAAAAGCGCTCCTTGAAATGAAACGGCAAACAGGTGAATGTGAATTTCAAAACGGAATTATGAAAAAAGGACTTTTAGTGCGGCATCTTGTTTTGCCGTCAAACTTGAATGACAGCAAAAAAATTTTGCTTTGGATTAAGGAAAATCTGGGTGAAGACACTTTTGTGAGCCTTATGAGCCAATACACGCCTTTTGCCGATGCGAAAAAACATAAAGAAATTAACAGACGGCTTTTTACGGTGGAATATGACAAAATTGTGGATTATTTTTTTGAAATCGGCTTAAAAAACGGATTTATGCAGGAAAAATCTTCGGCAAATACAGATTTTATACCTAAATTCGATAATTTCGGCGTATAAAATATTGAAATATTTAAAAATTATGTTAAAATATCCTCGTAATTTATATAAAAATAAAGAAAGCAGGTATGAAAATGGGTAAAGCAAAAGGCTTTCTCAAGGAATTTAAAGAATTTGCAATGAAAGGCAACGTAATTGACCTTGCAGTCGGCGTTATTATCGGCGGTGCTTTTCAGAAAATCGTTTCTTCGCTTGTAAGCGATGTTGTAATGCCGTTGATAGGTCTGCTTACGGGCGGAATCAGCTTTGCAGATAAGTTTATTGTATTCGGAGCAGCTGAAAATGAGGTTTACGCTACAGCTGAGGCGGCTGTTGCCGCGGGCAAAAATGTGCTTACATACGGTAACTTCCTTGACGCGGTAATCAATTTCCTTATTATGGCTTTTGTTATCTTCCTTTTCATTAAAGGAATTAACACGCTTAAGCACTCTGCCAAAAAAGAAGAGACAGAAGCTCCGGCTGCACCTACAACAAAGGTTTGCCCCTACTGCAAGAGCGAAATTGCCATTGACGCAACACGCTGTCCGCATTGCACATCGGAAATTGCAGAATGAATTTAAGATTTTCACCCCGATTTTTTCGGGGTGTTTTTTTCGCCAAAATATACTTGAAAAAACAGAGCAAAGCTTTTATAATTTATACAGTTTATGTAAAGGAAGTTTAAAAATATGAATTTTAACGAAATGCAGTATGTGCATCTTGATACACAAAAGTTAGAGGATGAAATCATTAAAACAGTTGAAAAATTTAAGTCCGCAAAAACCTTTGAGGAGGCGGACAGCGCTTTTGCCGAGTACGGTAAGATTTGCGATACAGTTGAAACACAGTCTGCCCTTGTTTATATCCGTCACACTGTAAATACGCTTGACGAATATTATGACAAAGAGCAGGAGTTTTTGGACGAAAGTTTGCCTGTGCTCTCGGAATATTTCCAAATGATGACAAAAGCGTTGCTGGAAAGCCCGTTCAGAGTGGAATTTACCGAAAAATACGGCGAGCTTATGTTTGTCAACGAAGAAATGGAGCTGAAAACATTTTCACCGGAGATTGTTGCCGATTTGCAGGAAGAAAATAAGCTTGCAACTGAATACGAAAAGCTGTTAGCGTCGGCGCAGATTGACTTTAGGGGCGAAATTTGCACCGTTTCACAGTTAGCACCTTATAAGCAGTCGGCGGACGATGAAATCCGCTTACAGGCTTGGACGGCAGAGGGCAATTTTTATAAGGAAAACAAGGCGGAGCTTGACCGCCTTTATGATGAGTTGGTTTGCTTGCGTGACAAAATCGCCAAAAAGCTCGGGTTCGAGGATTTCACAACTCTCGGCTATTACCGAATGAGAAGAAACAGCTACAATAAAGAAGATGTGGCAAAATTCAGGACTGCCGTGCAGAAATATTTAGTCCCGCTTGCCGACAAAATCTACCGCGAAACCGCCGAAAGAATAGGCAAGGAATATCCGCTTAACTATGCCGATTCTGCGCTGATGTTCAGGAGCGGCAACCCGAAGCCCTGCGGAAGTGCAGACGACATTTTAAAAACAGCCAAAAAGTTTTATCACGAGCTGTCGCCCGAAACAGCGGAATTTATTGATTTTATGTTTGAAAACGAACTGCTTGACGTTCTCAGCAAAAAGGGTAAGGCACAGGGCGGTTACTGCATTGAAATTCCCGATTACAAGGCTGAATTTATATTTGCAAATTTCAACGGCACATCCGACGATGTCGAAACGGTAACGCACGAGGCAGGGCACGCTTTTGCAGGCTACACCGCAAGAAATATTTTCCCTGCGGCTCTTCGCTCACCCACAATGGAATCCTGTGAAATTCATTCAATGTCAATGGAGTTTTTCGCATGGAAAGCGGCTGGGGAGTTTTACGGTGATGAGGCGGACAAATTTAAGTATAGCCACTTAGCTGCTGCAATAAAGTTTATTCCGTACGGCACAATGGTTGACCATTTTCAGCATATAGTTTACGAGCACCCGGAATTGACTCCCGAACAGCGTGACGATGCGTGGAAAGAGCTTACGGGAATTTATATGCCGTGGATAAAGCTTGGCGAAATTCCGTTCTACGGTGACGGGTGCGCTTGGCAACGCCAGCACCACATTTATTCAAGCCCGTTTTATTATATTGACTATTGCTTTGCGCAGACAGTGGCTTTGGAATTTTGGGCGCTTATTCAAAAGGATGAAAACACGGCTTGGGAAAGTTACAAAAAGCTTGTCGGCTTTGCAGGGACAAAGAAATTTACCGACCTTGTAAAGGATTCGGGACTTGAAAGCCCGTTTGACGGGGAAACACTGAAATCAGTCTGCGAAGAGGCGGCAAAATGGCTCGAAACTTTTGATAAATCGGAATTGATGTAAAAAAAGAGTAGGATGAGGTTGCAGGTGTTCGGCGGACATAAATTGCAGATAACTTTGCGGGCGGATGAAAGGGCATTCGCCCCTACGATTTGATGTTGCAGGTGAGAAACCACGCCCGCCGAAAAATACGGTCTGCAAAATGTCCGCCCCAAGGATTGAACCATTTTGTAGGGAATGACGACCTCGGCATTCCAAAATAAAATGTTCCGAATTATATAAATATTGCTACGGTGCGCCGAGTTACGGCTTTGCCAATACCCTTTTGTCAGCTTTGCTGACATTTCCCCTAAAAGGGGAATAACATCGCACCCTACAATGTGCACACCGAAAAATGTAAAAAATAAGGACAGGTTCACGGTGAAACCTGTCCTTTAAAAATATGCCTTTATATATTTATATTTCGAAGTTTTCAAATTTAACAGACTTTGCGTAGGTGAAAATATCTTCTTCGTAAAGGCTGTAATCGCTTTCCTCTACCGCGAACTGAATAAGCCAAAAGCTGTCGCTTGTTTTATAGACAAAGCATAAGCAACGGCAATTTATGCTTTGGTCTGAAAGAAAGCTGTATTCGTAATAGGTTAAACCGTCTTTGTGCTTAACAGAAGCATTTATTTCGTTTATTTCAATAAGGGTATCGCAGTATTCGTCAGGGGTCATAGCGGCAAATTCTTTATCACCGCCGAATTTTTCACTTCTCATAAACACAGTTATACTGCCCGAATTGTAAACTGCGTCAAAGTCGTCATAGCTTTCCTCTATAAAGTGTTCGTTAAGAGTAATCGAAATACCGTTTTTAGTAAATTCCTTGGCGTCGGGCGTAATAAAAAGCGGCGCTAAAGATGTTACAAGACCGATAATAATACCGATTACAAGTGCAACAATAAAAACTTTAATGCCATTTTTCCTACCTTTTTTTCTGCGGTATTTCATTTCCTCGGTGGGAATACCGTCAAAGCGGAAAGCGTTGCCGTTTAAGGGGTTGTATTTACATGCGCCCGAAAGGAAAATATTTTCAGCGCCCTCGGGGACTTCGTAAAAATCACAGCAATAGTTTTTGCTGAGTTTATCCGCAATAACATAAATGCGAAGCTTTTCATCGCCAATCATAAAGGTTTGCTGTTCGCCGTTTTTAAGCTCGCCGATTTTCCTGCACGAAACGCCCTGAATTTTAATTTCGCTTGAATTCGGGTCTTCAATATAAACCTTGACCTTCATAAGACAGGCAACAAAGCTTTTGTTCCTCTGAATTGTTAAATACCTCATAACACACCTCATCACAGTTTTTTATATCAAAACACATATTTATTTCGCTGTCAATCAAGAATACTGTTATTCAAAATATTGTCTGTATTTACAAACTTTTCAAGCGTGCGGTCAAATATTTTTGTTTCGGTACGCTTCGTTTTCTTTTTTAAAACATTTTTAAGCCCTGCAGACATAAAGGTTTTGCCTGCACAGCTTTCTTTGCCCTTTTCGGTAATAAAAAAACTTTCACTGCGGATAATTTTATTCCCTTTGAATGTGCTGTGAAGTTCAATGGGAAGAGTAAACAGCTTGTTGAGAAATTCATCAGCACGCTGAACATAATCAGGCTCACCGTCATCTAAATCGGAAGTATAATCCTCAAAATGAATATGGTCATTGAAAAAGAATATTATAATTTCGTTTTCGCTTACCTCAAAGTTGAATGTGTCACTGCTTTCGGTTGAAATTCCGACAAAATCTGCATCATACGCAAGTCCTTTGAAATCCTTGCAAACATCTGATTTAATATTCAGCTTTTCAAAAGGCACATATTTGCATACCGTGTCGGTAAGCGTTTTAGTTTCCGCAAAAATCATATCTACCACCAATTTAATAATATCACTGCAAATTGTGAAAAGCAATATAAAATTATATACAATTGTATTAGTCAAATTATATAATCAATGACAATTGAAAGAGCATATTATTTGTGGTAAAATAACAATTACATATATAAATATTTAAGTGCCGATACAAACGGCACGGAAAGGCAGTATAATGAGTAATATAGAAGAACAAAAAGCCCTTGTGTGCGACATTTGCCATAAAATGTGGCAGCTCGGCTGGGTTGCGGCGAATGACGGTAATGTCAGCGTAAAGCTCGACGACGGAACAATTCTTGCCACA
Organism: Ruminococcaceae bacterium UBA3329; assembly: GCA_002361875.1. Classification (GTDB taxonomy): domain Bacteria; phylum Bacillota; class Clostridia; order Oscillospirales; family Acutalibacteraceae; genus Fimenecus. Next base: position 18,200 of record DERX01000007.1, on the reverse strand, counting down.
CCCACGGGTATGAGTAAATCCTTTATCACCCCCGAAAAGCTTATACGCATTGACAGTAAAGGCAATGTGCTTGAAGCGGCAGAGGGGCTTCGTCCTTCAAGCGAAATTAAAATGCACCTGCGCTGTTACGACAAGCGCCCCGACGTAATGAGCGTCATTCACGCACACCCTCCGGGAGCAACAGGCTTTGCCGTAGCGCACAAGGCAATGGATATGTACAATATGATTGAGGATGTGGCCGTTATCGGCGCAGTTCCGCTTACTCCTTACGGGACGCCATCCACAACCGAAGTACCCGACGCAATTGAGCCGTACCTCCAGGAGCACGATGTTATGCTTCTTGAAAACCACGGTGCGCTTGCAGTGGGCAGTGATGTTGTAACGGCATTTTACAGAATGGAAAGCCTTGAGCTTTGGGCTAAAATTACGATTAACGCAGTTATTCTCGGCGGCAGTCACGATATAAGCCGTGAAAATATTCAAAAGCTTATTGACCTTCGTGGCTATTACAGAGTTACAGGAAGACACCCCGGTTACAAGACCTTTAACGGGGACGACCCGATTTTACATAAAAAAGACTGAGGAGAAAATTATGCTTAAAGGAATCTCACCTATTATTTCACCAGAGCTTTTAAAGGCGCTTTGCGAAATGGGGCACGGCGACGAATTGGTTATTGCAGACGGCAATTTCCCGGCCGAGAGTGTGGGCAAAAATGCGGTAGTAGTCAGGGCTGACGGTCACGGAACGGCAGAAATTTTAGACGCTGTTTTAAGCCTTATTCCCCTTGACAGATACACCGAAAAGCCCGTAGCTTTAATGGAGGTAGTGCCGGGCGACAACTGCCCCACTCCCGAAATTTGGCAGGAATACGAGAAAATATTCCAAAAGCACGAACCCGACCATCACGAAATAGAAATGACCGAGCGTTTTGCATTTTATGAGAGAGCAAAAAATGCTTATCTCATAATTGCAACAGGCGAAACCGCAATATATGCAAATGTGCTTCTCAAGAAAGGGGTTGTCACCCAATGAGCCGTGTTCTCGCATTCGATTTCGGCGCATCTACGGGCAGGGCAATAAAAGCGGAATATGACGGGAAAACTCTTAAATATAAAGAAATTCACAGATTTGAAAATATACCCGTGACAGAGAACGGCAAACTGTGCTGGAATTTTCCTTATCTTTTAGGAGAAGTAAAAAAGGCTGTCGAAATGTGCGGCGAAGTCGATTCACTCGCCTTTGACACGTGGGGTGTTGATTACGGCTTGTTAGATAAAAACGGCAATCTTTTAGGCTTACCGGTGCATTACCGCGATAACCGCACAAACGGTATGCCCCAAAAAATATTTGAAAAAATTTCACCTGCCGAGCTTTATAAGGCAACAGGCAATCAGATTATGAACATAAACACTCTGTTTCAGCTGACGGCAGAGGACAAAAAGGGTGCAGAAACACTCTTGTTTATGCCCGATTTGTTCGTTTGGGCGCTGGGTGGCAGTAAGGCGGCGGAAAAAACAATAGTTTCAACCTCGCAGATGTACGATTTTGCGAACAAGTGCTGGAATTATGACATAGCCGCTCTTTCAGGCGTAAATACCGAAATTTTACAACCGCTCACAGATGTCTGCACTGTAGCGGGCGAATACAACGGCATAAAAATTATCCGTGTGGCAGGGCACGACACGCAGTGCGCCGTTGCCGCAATGCCTGCCGACAAAAATAAATGCAGTGCGTTTTTATCCTGCGGAACATGGTCGCTCATAGGCTGTGAATGTGACGAAGCTATACTTACCGAAAAGAGTATGACCGACGAGCTTTCAAATGAGCTTGGCGCAAACGGAAAGGTAAATTACCTTAAAAACATCAGCGGACTATGGCTTATACAGGAGATTAGACGTAATTTCCGAGCGGCAGGCAAGGATTATTCATTTAACGATATGGAACAGCTTGCAAGAAAGGCAGAGCCGTTTGCCTGCTTTATCGACCCTGATGCACCTGAATTTGCAGGTGTCGGCGCAATGCCCGAAAAAATATCGGACTATTGCAGAAGAACGGGGCAGAGTGTTCCCGAAAATGACGGTGCGCTTATCCGCTGTATTTACGAAAGTCTTGCAATGAAATATAAATTTGCGATTAACGGGATTTCGGAAAATACTGGCAGAGAATTTGAGATTCTTCATCTTCTCGGCGGCGGAACGAAAGACCCGCTTTTATGCCAAATGACTGCGGACAGTCTTGGAATTCCTGTTATTGCAGGCCCTGCGGAGGCAACCGCAATAGGAAATATTATGTTACAGTTAATAGCTTTGGGCGATATAAAAGACATTGACGAGGGCAGAGCCGTAATAAAGGCACAGGAAAATGTAAAGCAGTATAATCCGCAGAATACAGCTGAATGGGAAAACGCATACGGCAAATTCTGCAAAGCAATTCAAAAAAATATATAATTTAGATTTTTGGGAGGAAAAAATTATGTTATATCCGAGAATAGGAATAAGACCCGTCATTGACGGCCGCTGGGGCGGAGTCAGAGAGAGTCTCGAAGAACAGACAATGGGGCTTGCTAATGCCGCAAAGGAGTTAATTGAAAGCAATCTCCGTTACCCTGACGGCACACCCGTTCAGTGTGTTATCAGCAACACTACAATAGGCGGCGGTGCCGAAGCGGCAAAGTGCGCAGAGTATTTTGCCGACAAAAATGTTACGGCAACCTTAAGCGTTACACCTTGCTGGTGCTATGGTTCGGAAACCTTTGATATGGACCCGAACACAATTAAGGCAGTTTGGGGCTTTAACGGAACGGAGCGCCCGGGCGCTGTTTATCTTGCGGCGGTTATGGCGGCTCACGCACAAAGAGGCTTGCCTGCATTTTCAATTTACGGTCACGATGTTCAGGATATGAGCGACCGCACGGTTCCCGATGATGTAAAGGAAAAGATTTTGCGCTTTGCAAAGGCGGCTGTTGCTGTCGGCTGGATGAAAAATAAGGCTTATGTTAACCTCGGCGGAGTTGCAATGGGTATTGCAGGCTCTTACTGCAATGCAGATATGTTCCAAAAGTATTTCGGAATCCGTGCAGAATGGGTTGATATGACCGAAATTATCAGACGCATTACCCTTGAAATTTATGACCGTGACGAATATGAAAGAGCACTCGCTTGGATTAAGGCGAATTGCCCTGAAGGCTTTGACTGCAATGCAGGTAAGGATTTGGCAGATATTATCAAGCGTTCAAAGGTTGTTCCTGCCGACAAGGATTGGGAGTTTATCACGAAAATGACCCTTGTAGTCCGTGATATTCTTTACGGCAACAAAAAGCTTGACGAAATGGGCTGGCACGAGGAGGCTCTCGGCAGAAATGCTGTTGCAGGCGGCTTCCAGGGTCAGCGCCAGTGGACAGATTGGCTGCCGAATGCCGACTTTACTGAGGCGATTATGGCGTCAACATTTGACTGGAACGGCAGAAAAATGCCAACACCGTTTGCAACGGAAAATGACACTCTCAACTGTGTTTCAATGATGCTCGGCACACTTGTTTCACATTCTGCACCCTGCTTCCATGATGTCCGCACATATTGGAGTCCTGATGCCTGCGAGCGTGTAACGGGAGTTCGCCCCGACGGCGTAGCAAAAGACGGCTTTATTCATCTTATAAATTCAGGAGCAACGGCTCTTGACGGCACGGGAGCGTCCAAAAATGAAAACGGAGAGGGCTGTATGAAACCGTTCTGGGATATGACCGACGCTGACATTAGGGCTTGCCTTGACGCAACCGATTGGTGCAGAGCAAATTATCAGTATTTCAGAGGCGGCGGATTTTCAAGCCATTTCCGCTGCAAGGCAGAGATGCCCGTAACAATGCTTCGAGTAAATGTTGTGGACGGCATCGGCCCTGTTATGCAGATTGCCGAAGGGTATACCGCAAACTTACCCGATGAAATTCACAATACAATTGACAAGAGAACCGACCCCACATGGCCCACAACTTGGTTTGCTCCCCGTCTTACGGGCGAGGGTGCATTTAAGGATGTTTACAGCGTTATGGCAAATTGGGGCGCTAACCACGGCGTAACAGTTTACGGTCATGTGGGTGCGGATTTGATTACTCTTGCCTCAATGCTTCGCATTCCTGTTAATATGCACAATGTTGACGCGAGCAAGATTTTCCGTCCGCACGCATGGTCAGCCTTCGGAACTGAAGACACTCAGTCAGCAGATTACCGTGCCTGCGCAACCTACGGCCCGCTTTATAAATAAAAAACGAAGCAATATGGACAGGTGAGTACCGTCCGAAGTTCTAACCGAATTACAAATTAAATACTAAAGAGCACCGCCTTAAAGTGAAAATTAAGGCGGTGTTTTTATCTCGGTATTTTATTGTGACTGTTCCCCGTCAAATGTTGAATTTCCGATAATCAGCTTTGATTTTACGGTACTGCGAAGGGTTATGTTCTCATTATTTATCCTTTTAATCAGCATTTCAACGCAAACGGCGCCCATTTTCTCTTCGTCTTGGAGAATGTGCGTGTATTTGCTTTGCGAAAGAAAAGTGTCTTCATAATCAAAGCAAATCATTTCAATGTTTTTGGGGAAAGACAACCCGAGTTCTGCGGCGGCTTTGGCACACAGCTCTGCGGCAAAACGCTCCGCCGCCACTATGGCTGTAATTCTGTTTTTCATTATATGGCTTTTAAGCAATGCAATGTCGGCCTTAATGTCATTTTCGTTTTTAGTTACGGGACTTTTAAGGTTAAGAACAAAATTTTCTGTCGATAAGATTATTTCGGAATTGATATGAGCCTGTTTAAAACCGTCCAAACGCTCGGTAAGTGTTGATGTGCTTTGAGAAGGGACAGATGCAAGAAGTATTTTTTCGTGACCTTTGTTTATTAAATATTCGGTTGCGCTTATGCTTGCGGAAAAGTTGTCCGATGTAACCGAGGGGATTGAAAGCCCCTTTGCATAACGGTCAACCGAAATAAGAGGAAAGTCCTTTAAAAACAGTTCAATAAGGTTTTTGGTAAATGCGCCGTGGCAGTTCTGAATAATAATTCCGTCAACGCCGAGAGCCGTCAGCTCGTTTAAGACGCATATTTCCTTTTTGTGATTGTCGAAGCTCCTTTTTATTACTATGCTGTAACCGTGTTTTTCGGCGTTATCCTCAATGCTTTTAATGAGCCGTTCGCCGAAGGTTGAGTCAAAATCGCACATTACAACGCCTATAAGCTTGCTTTTGTGTGCTTCGAATTTTTCTGCAAGCATTGTGCCCTTGCCGGCAACACGTGTTATCAGACCCTCTTCACTGAGTTTTGCGTATGCCTGTTTTACGGTTATTCTGCTGACGCCGAATTCTTCCTGAAGGCTTTTCTCTGTCGGTAAAAGCTTGCCGCCGCTGAATTCGCCTGACTCTATACGCTGTTTCAACCCATTGTATATTTTTTCATAAAGCTTCACACTAATCACCGTATAAATGATATATCAAATCAATTAAATTGTCAACAAAAATCCTTGTGCTTTTTTATTGAGAATGTGAATTGACAGTGTATATTTAAAAATGATATTCTTTAATTATAAATTGCTGCTTTAAATGATATACCATTTAAAGACAAAATTCGGCAAAATATGAAAAAAGAGGTAATGGTTTATGGCAGAAAACACAATAACAGCAACAGGCAATCAAAAATACGTTAAAAAGCCTGAATTTATTATGTATGTCGCATCGGTTTTCTTTTATACGATGATGACGGGTATGGTGGGCAATTACAGAAACAACTATCTTTCTGATGTATTGCAAATTCATAAGGATTACATATCAATTTATAACACGGTTCTTCCCATTGCAGGATTTATAATCAATTTCTTTATATCAATGTATATTGACGGCAGAAAACCGTCTAAATCGGGTAAATTCCGTCCGCTTATAATATTCTCAACCGTTCCGGCAGGCATTTTGCTTGTTCTCACTTTTGTCGCTCCGTCGGCTCTTTCGGGTAATGCACTTTTAGCATATCTTTTAATAGTCGCTATCGGTTGGACGGTAGCTACCAACTTCTGCGGCTGTCTGAATATGGTTGCAAACTTTATGACATCTAATCTTGAAGAGCGTGACAGTGTTATTTCATTCAGAAGTATTTCCTCTGCGATCGGCAACTCCGCACCGCTCGTTGTTGTGCTTGTGCTTAACATTATTTGGAAAAACAATCTTGCTTTACAGTACATTGTGGGTGCATCTCTTTGCAGTGCCTGCGGAATAGTTTCAATGCTTCTTGCTATGAAGCTTGTTAAAGAAAGAGTTGTCTGTGCACAGGAAAGAAAAAATCCGCTTGTAGGCATTCTTGATGTTCTTAAAAATAAATATGCGTGGACAATTATTGCTTCGGATTTTCTTAAAACATTCAGAAATATTGCAACATATATGGGAATTTACCTTGCAGTTGCACTTTTGGGAAGCCCGTCGAAATTTCTGTTTTTCGGACTGCCCACGGGTATAGGTACTGCGGTAGGTATGCTCGTAATCAATTTCCTTTTGAAGAAATTTAACTCAAGAGTTCTTTATATCGCAAGCGGTATTTATTCAGTAATCATCAATACAGTTGCGTTCGGCGCAGGCTATTTATATTTCAAAAATGGAAGCGGTATTTTGCAGATTTTATTTGTCATTGCACTGTTCCTTATAGGTATTCAGTTCGGAGCGTCAAATCTTCTCCCGACAATGTTTCAGGCTGACGTGCTTGAGTCGCTTGAGCTTCAGACTAACGGCAAACGCCTTGACGCATCGCTTCCGTTTGTTATCGGCATAGGCACAACAATCAGCAGTGCCGTTGCAGGTGCTATTGCTCCGCAGATTCTTTTTGACGCAGATTCGCTTATCGGATATATCCGTCCATTGGAAACGGCTGAAGGTCTTGTTTATCTTGAACAGTCGCTTGACACTAAGGTATTGCTTCTTTTCTTCTATACAATTTTCCACGGAATAATGATGTTCCTTGCAGGCGTTCCGTTCTTCTTCTACAAATTGACGGGCAAAACCAAGGAAGATGTTCACAATGCTGTTTTAGAGAAACGTGAACAGCTCGCAAAATCGCAGGGCAACAGCAATACAGCGGAATAAATGATATGGAAAACTTTAGCTTTTATTTAATAACAGACACGCATTTTTTCAAAAACTCCCTGGGGGCAAGGGGAAAAGAGTACGATGAATTTATGCGGTTTGAGCAGAAATGCTTTGCCGAAACGGAAAGCATTAACCGTTCTGTTTTTGAATGGCTTAAAAATGCAGACGGAGCGGATACTGTTCTTATCGCAGGTGATTTGTCATTTAACGGCGAAAAGGAAAGCCATATTGAGTTTATTAAGCTGTTAAATGAACTTAAAGAATCGGGTAAAAAGGTCTATGTTGTAACTGCCGACCATGACTTTAAAAATGAGGATGACTCCTGTTTTGCATTTGACGAAAGCGGAAGACTTATTCCCGAACCGACAAGGCGTGACGAGCTTTTCGATTTGTATTATGAATTCGGATTTAAGGACGCTCTTGCTTTTGACAGACAGCATTTGTCCTATGTTGCACAGCTTTGTGACGGAGTAAGGCTGTTAGCTCTTAACAATGACGGTGCGGACGACGGACAAAGGCGCTTTGATGAGAGCCATATTAAATGGATAAAGGAACAAACCAAAAAGGCGAGAGATGACGGGCAGATAATGTTTGCAATGAACCATTATCCTCTTTTACCCGGTCAGCCGATTTTTTCTGTTGTTCCGTCCGCTGTTCAAAGAGAAAGCGACAAAGTTACAACGATGCTTGCCGATGAGGGTGTGCATCTTGTTTTCACGGGGCATATGCACAATCACAGCATAAATGAAAAAATAACGGAAAAGGGCAATAAGCTTTATGATGTATGCACAGGCTCGGTTATTGCCGACCCCGCCGTTATGCGCCTTGTGACAATTACGCCCGAAAGTAAAGCTATTATAAAGACTATTGAAACTCCCGATTTTGAGTGGGATACAAACGGCAAAGAATGCAAGCAGTATCTTTCCGATTTGTTCGATTCAATGATACTTAATATGCTTGACGATATGCAGTACAATCCCGAAAGACTGCTCCGGCGCTTCGGCGCTGACGGCAAAAAGGGGATATACCCGATTGTAAAATTTGTCGGCAGAATAATAAATAAAATCACCGTAGGCGGTTTGTGCAGACTATTGCTTATAAAATGTGACAAATCAATTAAGAAAATGCTTTTGAAAAATTATGCCGCAGAGCTGGTAAGGGGTATTTTTGAAGGTAACCAAACCTTTAAAGAGGGCACTGCAAAGGGCGATGTGTTTATTAAATTTATCAAGAGATTCAATTTCGTTTTCAAAAAAGTAAATCTTAATTGTGTTGACGGAAAAAAGGCGGATTTGTTTGACATTCTGAAAAATACAGCAGGCAATTACGGTATTGACGATTACAACGCAACGCTTAATTTGACCTGATATTATTAAAATATAAATTATTCGGAGAAAGCTATGAGCAAAATTATATGCAGGGATAAGATTTTTGTTATTGAAACCGAAAATACGCATTACGTAATCGGGATTGATAACACAGGGTGCAACCGCCATGTTTATTGGGGCAAAAAATGCGATGTAAACGATTATGAAATTGACTATAATAACGGCGAAAACTCGCATAATACAGTGCTTGACGAGATTACACAGGAATACACCGTGTTCGGCTCGACAATGTACCGTGAATGTGCGCTTAAAGCAAATTTTTCGGATACACCTGCGGATTCGGCGAAATGTCAAGACAAATGAACAGGTTTGCGATTGATTATATTTTCCCGAAGCCTTATAACAAAACGCCGCTCCCGGTGCTTTACAATTCTTGGGAGGCAACCTATTTTGATGTGAACAGCGAAAACCAGTGCGCTCTTGCGGAAAAAGCCGCCGAAATGGGTGTTGAGCTTTTTGTAATGGATGACGGTTGGTTCGGCATGCGTAATGACGACCGTGCAGGACTTGGTGACTGGTTTGTAAATAAGGACAAATTCCCGAACGGACTTACGGAGCTTATAGAAAAGGTGAATTCTCTTGGAATGGACTTCGGCTTGTGGGTTGAACCCGAAATGGTAAATCCCGACAGCGATTTGTTCCGTGCACATCCCGACTGGGCTTATCATTACCCTCACAGAACGGCGCACGAGCTTAGAAATCAGCTTGTGCTGAATATGACAAGAGAAGATGTTCAGGAGTATATTTTTAATCTTCTTGATACGCTTCTTACCGAAAACAACATTAAATATTTTAAATGGGATATGAACAGAGCGCTCTCCGAAACGGGGGCGGAAAATCTTGAAGCGCCGAAAATGCTTTGGTATTTGCACACTAAAGCCGTTTATGACATTGTTGATAGGCTAAAAGCAAAGCACCCGGGTGTTACAATCGAAAGCTGCTGTTCGGGCGGCGGCCGCTCGGACCTAGGCGCACTGGGGCATTTCGATATGTTCTGGACGAGCGACAATACTGACGGCATTGACAGAATGACTATTCAAAAGGGCTGTTCGCTTTTAAGACCTACCAAGGCAATGCGTGCTTGGGTAACTGACATTGAGGGCATAAACAAGCCATGCTCACTTGACTTTCGCTTTGCCGTTGCAATGCAGGGTTCACTCGGCATAGGCGGTAATCTCACAAAATACAGCGATGAGGATTTGCAAATATGCAAAAAGAACATTGCGCTGTATAAGGAAATACGTGACATTGTTCAGTTCGGTGATTTGTACAGAATACTTGATATTGAAAAGGACGAGGTCTTACTCAATCAGTATGTGACTGAGGATAAATCAAAAAGTGTTGCGTTCCTGCTTGCAAACGGCACAAGATTTTACAAAAAGAGAATTCCTATTTGCTTTGACGGACTCGACGAAAACAAGCGTTACAGGCTTACAATACAAAATAATACCTACGAAAAAAGCGGCGCATACCTTATGAATGTGGGTATTCCTCTTCATATCAGAGGCGTCGATTACAACGAAATTATAATTCTCGAAGAGATAAAATAAATATTTAAGCAAAATTTAAGTGGGTCGGTTTATTTCCGACCCACTGCTTTTAGACTGTTGTTTCATTTGCATAAAATCTGCGGAAAGTAGCTTAAATTACGAACCATTTTGCCGCATTTCAGCATTTTATCAATCTCCGTTTCGGTCATCCATTTGTTTGCGCAACCTCATTTATTACGCTTGGAACATCGGATAACGGGTTTTGTCCGCCTCTGTTATCGGGCGGAGAACCTTACAGGGAACACCAACCGCAATTACATTTGCGGGAATTTCGCCCTTAACAACACTGCCTGCGCCTATAACCGTGTTATCTCCGATAACAGCACCTGCAAGAACAGTTGAGCCGGCGCCAATCCAAACATTGCTGCCTACGGTTATGGGCTTTGCAATTTCAATTCCTGCTTTTCTCATTTCGGGGTCAAGAGCGTGCTCCGCCGTTGTAAAACAGCAGTTCGGTGCAATAAAAACATTGTCGCCGAAGGTGACCTTTGCCCCGTCAGTTATAATTAAATTGTGGTTTGAATAAAAGTAATCGCCGACTGAAATATTGTAGCCGTAATCGCACCAAAACGGCGGTGTGATTATTGTATTCTCATTCATTTTGCCTAAAAGCTCTTTAAGAATTTTTTGCTGTGACTCCCTGTCGTTTGGGTTTAACTGATTGTAGGCATAGCATTTATCCTTGCACTTCTCAATTTCAGCCTCAAAAGCGGGATTGTAGCATCCTTGAAAAAAGCAATTTATCGGCACTTCGGGTCTTTCGCTCATAATTGCACCTCGTATATGTATTTTGTATTCGTGAAAGCGTGTAAAGGCGATTGACTTTACAACTCGATATCAGCGTAAATCGGGTAGTGGTCGGACATGGTGCTTAAATAATCGCCGCTTAACAGCTCGTAGTTTTTGACCTTTGCCTCGCCGTTAAGGAAAATATGGTCATAAACAGGTTGCTCCAAAGCCCATGCATTGCCGCATTTGCGGTTTTCGGCAGCAAATTTACAGTCTGTAAATGTATCTGTAAGGTATTCGTATATTTCGGGTGCATCAACGGGGCGTGTTTCGGGAGTTCGCTCCATTGCATTGTAATCTCCCGTAGAAATCACGGGGACTGAATACTTTTCACGAAGTTCATTGGAAAGCTTAATGAATTTGTCCGCTTCGGACTGCATAATTGCTTTCTTTTCGCTGTCACCGTCCGAGGACATTAAATCAAAATGAGTGGAGGTCGCAACAAAGCGTTTACCTGTTGTCTTAACCTCAAAAAGTCCCCAAACAACACGCCGAAGGCGAGGATTATTGCCCTCATTAAATACAATTTTGCCGTTTTCAATAAGCTCTAAAGTGTTGCTGTTATAGGCAAGTGCCGTCATATTCACAAAAACGCCCGTCGCAAGGGGAGTAATAATTTTGTACCCGTCGGGCATATTGCGAAGTGCTGCAAACCAGCCGTCGCAAACCTCCTGAAGTCCGATTACATCAGGCTTATATGTGTCCAAAACCTCGCAGAACATTTTAGCTCTGGGTTTTACTTCCCTGCCGCCCCAGCTTTTGTAGCCGACAAGCAAATTAGCGGACATTATGCGAATTTCTGCGTCATTTGCCAAAGATGCGTCATTTCTTATGCTCTCACGAAACTCTTTCGGCGTTTCGCCTTTACCGAGAATACCCCGTGCATAGTAAACTCCTGCGCCGACTAGCGGTGCGGCGGCAACAGCTGCGCAAAGCGTGACGGCAATTATCTTAAATATCTTTTTCTTTTTCATATCTAAATCTCCCAACGAAATTTAATACGCTTTTATTATATAGGAGATAAAAAACGATTGCAATATTTTCATCATTTTTTACATGTGCAACTGTCAGTTGCTAAACTTGCAGGCTTTACTTGGTTGATTTTGCGGAGCGGTTGTGCAATAATGTTGTTGAAAGGGGACAGTAATATGACATTGGGCGAAAAAATTACATTATTAAGAGGGCAAAATAAAATGTCGCAGGGCGATTTGGCGGAAAAGCTGGAGGTTTCAAGACAGTCCGTTTCAAAATGGGAAACAGGCGCAAGCGTTCCCGAGCTTGACAAGCTTATTATGATGAGCAAGCTGTTTAATATTACTCTGGACGAGCTTGTCGGGTCTGATTCTATACCCGAAAACACAATGAAAAATACAGAACCGCAAACAAATTATATTATTCGTGAAAAGCAGAGAAATTCAAAGCAAACAGTCGGATTTATACTTTTCGGAGCGGGACTTTTTGCTTTCGTATTAGGACTTATTCTGTCTCCGATACTTTTAGCAATCGGAGTGTGTTTAATCATATACGGTATCGTATTCATTGCCGTAAAAAAGAATTTCGGCATTGTGTGTGCATGGGTTTCTGCCGCCGTTTTGCTCGCATCTGCATTTTTATTCTCTGTCTTAAGCTGAGGGGAATCGAACACGATATGGTTTTAATCGGCACATTTCCGCCTGAACTTCGTTAAAATTTTTGAAATACGACAGTATTCCTACAAATTTATGCCTTGTTCAGACAAAAATTTGCTCAATTAAAACTTCTCGCACCGTAATTGCTTGATATTTGGATGTGATTTTGCTTTTGAAACCGCAGGTTTGCTGACGCAAATCAAGGTTGAAAGGGCAAAAGCACGCCAAAGAGCTGTATTTACGGCATATTGGGTTCGATTCCCCTCAGCTTTTGCAAAATCCCGTTTTGATGTCTTTATATTTTAACGGCAGTGCTTAATGTTATCACATATTACCGCAAAAAGAAGATTATATAAAATTTCTATTACCGGCTTTAATACTTTCCAAAATTTGTGAAATATAACTATTGCATTATGTGAATAAGGTTTGTATAATTATTAACAATAATCCGATATTATATTGATGTATCTTAAAAAGGTATGCATAAAATGTATCGGAAATATGACCTGACGGGTCGAAAAATTACAGGGAACTCACCTTTGAGGCGGGTCTTTAGAAAGGTAGTCAAAACTTATGAAAAAGATTATTTCACTTGTGCTTGCGGTTCTTTTAGTTGTGACTTGCTTTACTGCATGCGGCAATACCGATAAGGACGGCAGCACCGACACCAACACCAATACAAAAACAATTAAAATCGGCGGTACAGGTCCTCTTACAGGCGGAGCTGCAATTTACGGCAATGCCGCTAAAAACGGCGCACAGATTGCTGTTGATGAGATTAACGCTCTCGGCGGAATTAAATTTGAGCTTAACTATCAGGACGATGTAAATGACGCTGAAAAGACTGTTACAGCTTATAATACACTTAAAGACTGGGGCATGCAGATATTCCTCGGTTCTGTAACCTCTAAACCGGCAGTTGCTACATCTGCTGAATCAAACAGCGACAACATTTTCTTCCTTACACCCTCTGCTTCTGCTACGGATGTTCTCGGCGGTGTTGAGAACCCCCTTACAGGTTCGGTAGAGATTGACCGTAAGAACAATGTTTTCCAGATGTGCTTTGTTGACCCCAACCAGGGCGCTGCTTCCGCACAGTACATTTTCGATAAGAAATTGGGCGAGAAAATCGCAGTTATCTACAAGAACGATGATGTATATTCTACCGGCATATACAACAGCTTTGCACCTAAAGCCAAAGAGCTTGGACTTAATGTTGTATCGGTTACTACATTTACGGATGACACATCTACTGACTTCTCTGTACAGATTGCAGACGCTAAGGATAAGGGCGCAGACCTTGTTTTCCTTCCGATGTATTATGAAGCAGCCGCTATGATTTTCACTCAGGCAAATAATGCAGGTTACACCCCCAAGTATTTCGGAGTTGACGGTATGGACGGTATTCTTACTCTTGACGGCTTTGACACAAAGCTTGCCGAAGGCGTAATGCTCCTCACTCCCTTTAATGCTGACTCTGAAGACGAGAGCATTAAGAAATTTGTTGCAACATACAAAGAGAAGTTTGGTGAAACTCCTAACCAGTTTGCGGCAGACGCATACGACTGCATTTATGCAATCTACAATATGCTTAAGGATGAGAGCGTTGATTCAAAGACCTCTGCATCTGACATTTGCGATATACTTGTAAAGAAGATTACTGCTGACAGCTTTAAGCTTGACGGACTTACAGGCGAGAGCATGAGCTGGGATGCAACAGGTGCTGTTTCAAAATATCCCAAGGGTATGATTATTAAAAACGGCGCTTATGTCGGCCTGGACTAAGCTTAACAGATAATTATTTGTTACAGTCAATGAGGGCTGTCGCTTACAGCGTCAGCCCTCGTGTTGCTTTTTTATAATACGGTAGTTTTTTTAAAAATTCGGATTTGAGGTGTTGTATTTGTCATTATTAAACAATCTGATAAACGGTATCAGCCTCGGCAGTGTATACGCCATAATAGCGTTGGGTTACACTATGGTGTACGGTATTGCAAAAATGCTGAACTTTGCACACGGCGATGTAATAATGATCGGGGCGTATGCTTGTTTCTTTATGGTTACGGAATACGGGTTTAATCCGTTGATAGGAATAATAGTTGCAATAGTTGTTTGTACCTTGCTCGGTGTTATCATTGAACGTCTTGCGTATAAGCCCTTGCGTCAGGTAACATCCCTTGCAGTGCTTATTACCGCTATCGGCGTCAGTTACTTTTTGCAGAACGCCGCACAGCTGCTTTGGACATCTAATCCGAAGATTTTCCCTGCACTGTTCGGAAACGGCGGAATAAAGCTTTTCGGCGGAGATTTATTGATACCCTACAAAACAATAGTAACTATTGCCGCCTGTATAATTATAATGGTGGGGCTTATGCTGTTTACGAGCAAAACCAAAACGGGTAAAGCTATGCGTGCATGCTCGGAGGATAAGGGTGCGGCACAGCTTATGGGTATAAATGTGAACCGCACTATATCCATTACCTTTGCAATTGGCTCGGCTCTTGCCGCCGTTGCAGGTGTTTTGCTTTGCGCATCTTACCCAAGACTTGTTCCCACAACAGGGTCAATGCCGGGTATTAAGGCATTTACTGCGGCGGTGTTCGGCGGTATCGGCTCAATTCCCGGTGCGTTTCTCGGCGGTATACTTTTGGGTATTATTGAGATATTCTCAAGCGCTTATCTGTCAACAGCTCTTGCAAACGCAATCGTGTTCCTTGTGTTGATAATAGTTCTGCTTGTAAAGCCCACAGGCCTTTTGGGCAAAAAAGTCAGCGAAAAGGTGTGAGGTGGCGGATATGGGAAAAAGAAAAATCAGTAAAAATACCCGTCAAAGCTTTATAACCTACGGCGTTGTAATTGCCGCATATATTTTGCTGACGGTACTCGCCTCAACAGGAGCGCTTTCGTCAACCTTTAAAGGACTGCTTGTCCCTGTATGCGCATATATTATTGCCGCAATATCACTTAACCTTACCGTAGGTGTTTTGGGAGAACTGTCGCTTGGTCACGCCGGCTTTATGAGTGTGGGCGCTTTCAGCGGTGCTACTGTTGCGATTGCGCTTAAAGACAGCGTTCCGTCAGAGTGGGTTCGCCTGCTTATTGCCGTTATAGTCGGTGCGTTTTTTGCCGCAATTTTTGGCTTTATCGTCGGTATTCCCGTTCTTCGTTTAAGAGGCGACTATCTTGCCATAGTAACTCTTGCGTTCGGCGAGATAATCAAAACTATTGTAACAAACCTTTATATAGGCAAGGACGCTTCGGGTATGCACATCGGTTTCCTTGACGGAGATATACTTGAACGCGGCGGCAAAATGATTCTGAACGGACCTAACGGTATTTCGGGTATTACGAAAATTTCAACATTTACCTCAGGCTTTATAATTATTATGATATGCCTTATCATAATTTTCAATCTTGTAAACAGCCGTTCGGGCAGAGCGATTATGGCACTGCGTGACAACCGTATTGCGGCTGAAAGCGTAGGCATCAATATTACAAAGTATAAGCTTATGGCATTTGTAATTTCTGCGTCAATGGCAGGCGCCGCAGGTGCGCTGTACGCACTCGGTCAAAATACCGTAACAGCTAATAAATTTGATTTTAACACATCGATTCTTATATTGGTGTTCGTTGTTCTCGGCGGGCTCGGAAATATGCTCGGTTCTGTTATTTCGGCAACTGTTCTGTATGTTCTGCCGGAAACATGGCTGCGTCAATTCTCCGATTACAGAATGCTTATATATGCAGTTGTGCTTATTGCAGTTATGCTTGTTACCAATAATTCAAAAATCCGTGCGCTTGTTTCACGGCTCATACCCGGCAAAAATAAGGATAAGGAGGATGAGAAAAATGTCTGACTTCAAGTTTGAAAAGGGCAAAATGGTTCCCGTACCCAGCCATTCCATCATCCCCGAAAGAGATATCGGAAAAACTCCTGTTCTCGAGTGTAATCATCTGGGTATAGATTTCGGCGGACTTCGTGCCGTTGACGATTTCAACTTTACTATCGGTAAAACCGAAATTGCAGGACTTATCGGCCCTAACGGTGCAGGTAAGACAACCGTATTTAATCTGCTTACAAAGGTTTATACTCCAACACGCGGCACTATTCTTCTTAACGGAATTGACACATCGGGGAAAAATACTGTGCAGATAAACAAAATGGGTATAGCGAGAACCTTTCAAAATATCCGCCTGTTCACAAACCTAACTGTTGAGGATAATGTCAAAATCGGTCTGCATAATTCTAAAAAATACAGTACTATTGAGGGAATACTCCGTTTGCCGTCATATTGGAAAACCGAAAAGGCTGCCCATGAGCGTGCAATGGAGCTGCTTTCAATCTTTAATATGGAGCATCTTGCGTCGTGGCGTGCAGGTAATTTGCCGTACGGCGCACAGCGTAAGCTTGAGATTGTGCGTGCTCTTGCAACAGATCCATGCCTTCTCCTGCTTGACGAGCCTGCCGCAGGTATGAATCCGGCGGAAACAGCAGAGCTTATGGAAAATATCGTAAAAATTCGTGATACCTTCCAAATCGCAGTGCTTCTTATTGAACACGATATGAAGCTGGTTATGGGTATTTGTGAGGGTATCTGCGTGCTTAACTTCGGTCAGGTTATCGCAAAGGGTACTGCCGATGATATCAGGCATAACCCCACGGTTATTGAAGCGTACCTTGGAAAGAGGGGTGCTGAATAATGCTTAAAGTTGAAAATATTAACGTATATTACGATAAAATTCATGCAATAAAAGATGTTTCCTTTGAGGTACATCAGGGTGAGGTTGTGGCGCTTATCGGCGCAAACGGAGCAGGAAAAACGACTACTTTGCACACAATAACAGGTCTTATCCGTCCTCGCAGCGGTGCAATTTCATATGTTGCAGTCGAGAAAGATAAAACGGGAAATGAAAAAGAGGTCACATACGATCTTACCAAAATGCCGCCGCATAAAATGGTAAGTAAGGGGCTTGCCCATGTTCCCGAGGGACGGCGCATTTTCTTGCAGATGACCGTGCTCGAAAACCTTGAAATGGGTGCTTTTTGTAAGGGCAAAGCGTCAAAGGCTGACCTTGATGATATTTTTGAGCGTTTTCCCCGTTTGTATGAAAGAAAAAAGCAGATAGCGGGAACATTGTCCGGCGGCGAACAGCAAATGCTCGCAATGGGACGTGCACTTATGAGCCATCCGAGTCTGCTTATGCTTGACGAACCGTCAATGGGTCTTTCACCGCTTCTTGTTGAGCAGATATTTGATATTATCGCTGAACTGCATAAGGCGGGAACGACGATATTGCTTGTTGAGCAAAATGCCGAAATGGCGTTGCAGATAGCCGACAGAGCATATGTGCTTGAATCGGGGCGCATAGTAATGACGGGCACAGGTAAACAGCTTGCCGCCAGTGAAGAGATACGCAAGGCTTATCTCGGCGGCTGATTAAAAGGAAATAAAAAAACAGC
Source organism: Ruminococcaceae bacterium UBA3329 (assembly GCA_002361875.1). Taxonomy (GTDB): domain Bacteria; phylum Bacillota; class Clostridia; order Oscillospirales; family Acutalibacteraceae; genus Fimenecus. The sequence goes on along the minus strand of DERX01000007.1, from coordinate 269 downwards.
GTCTTGGAAATGTAATCTGTACCGTTCCAAAGACGCTGTTTTTAACTGTACTTTTGAGCGACAGTGTAGTGAGAGCTCTGCACAAAAGCAATCTGCTCAACATAAGACATACTTTTATTGACCGTCTGTGTAAAAAAATCAACGGTAAGAATCAAATGTCAGAAAAAGTGTTAGAAAAGTTATGAAAAATATTTCGCCGAAAAATAAAAAAGCCTTGAAACCTTAATAATTTCAAGACTTTTCAGTGTAAAGATGATATAAAATAGATG
>DERX01000065.1:6938-7325 GCA_002361875.1 Ruminococcaceae bacterium UBA3329 | reverse complement strand
TCAAAATTATGCCACAGGCAAATTCTGAGGGCAATATAAATTGATTTGAATAGTGCAATTTATTACACTGTTCATCCAAACAATAATATTATCACAATAAATGTGCTTTTTCAATAGTTATTTCTTTTCATTTATAAATACTCTGAATAACGGCAGACAGGAGCTGAAAAATTCCTTGTAAGCTTCGCAGTAATCCCTGTCCTCACATGTGCGCTTACAGCCGCCGGCACGACAAAGGGGGTAGTATTTGCAATTTTTACACTTTTCAGGCACAGCAAGGCTTTCACGCAAAAATTTAATTGCTTTTTCACAATGTGCAAGCGTGTCAAAATTATCAATTTGACTGTTTATGTTTCCTAAAAGCCATTCATCTGTGCAGTAAAAATC
>DERX01000065.1:2871-6660 GCA_002361875.1 Ruminococcaceae bacterium UBA3329 | reverse complement strand
TTCATCTGTGCAGTAAAAATCACACGGGTAAATATTTCCGTTGCCTTCTGCTACGAATTGGTGCATACAGTGTCCGCACATTCCGCACTGCTCCGTGGGATTTCCCAAATAAAGGTGAACAAGGTTGTCAAAGTACCGTATGCTTGTGTATTGTCCTCTCACATAGTCCTTAACATAGCGGTTAAAGCAGTGTATAAGAAAATGAGCGTACTGTGCATTTGTCATATAAAGCTCATTTTCACTTTTGTCGCCGAATGGGCGAAGGCATGGGATAAACTGAAGATACCGAAAGCCTTTAGAACGAAAGAATTTATAAATCTCATCAATATTTTCTGCGCATTTTCCCGTAAGAACAGTCAGGATATTGAAATCAACATTATACTTTTTTAGCATTTCTGCGGCAGTCAAGATTTTATAAAATGTGTTTTGACGCTTGCTGTCCACTCTAAAGCAGTTGTTGTCAAAATCGCCGTCAAGGCTCAGCCCCACAAGGAATGAATTTTCGCTGAAAAACTTTGCCCATTCGTCAGTTAAAAGCGTTCCGTTGGTTTGAATACTTAAATATATTTTACTGCCGTTTGTATTTTCTTCGCTAACTTTTTTGACAAAGTGTTTAAAATACGGCAGCCCTGCAATCAATGGCTCGCCGCCCTGAAAAGCAAATGCAACACTTTCGCCGTTTGCAAAGTAGAGCGCCTTTTTTATTATGTTGTCTGCTGTTTCTTCCGCCATAACGCCGAAGGACGAAACCTCACGTATTTCGGAAACATCGTGATAAAAGCAGTATTTACACCTTAAATTGCAAAGACTTGAAGCGGGTTTAATCATTATTGAAAGCGGCGGCATAATTTATGCTCCTTTAAATGTGCCGCATAGGCGGCAAGGTTTTGTTATTTGTTTTCGTAATATTCTGTATTTATACCCCTGCGGTTGGATTTAAAATCTTTCATAATTTCATCCATTTTGCCGTTCATTTCTTCAGCAACGGTTGGGTAGGTAACAGCACGGTTATAATTTTCTCCTGCGTCATCGCTTAAAATGTGGAGCCAATTTTTACGGAATTTATCAAAGAAAGCGGAGTTATCGTTTTGAATACTTTTAAAATATTTGAATGTAATGTAATCGTTTTCCGTAAGTACAGGGTATTTATAATCGGCGTATTCGTCTTTTGACAGAATATAATCGGTTGGCACGGTGTATTGAATAGCCTTGAGCTTTTCGCGTTTCATATGAAGAATCGGGTGCTCCGATGTGTGAATAACCGTGTCTTTTGTCAGGAGCGGCATCATTGAAATTCCGTCAATATCACGGTCAAATGGAAGGTAATTCTCTTTTCCGCCGTCTCCTGTTATTCCGCAAAGCTCAATAAGCGTCGGGAACATATCAACAAGCGTTGCACTGCTTTCACGAGTTGTACCCTCTTCCCAAAGTCCGTTATTGTTGCCCCATCTAATCATACAGGGGACTTTTTGACCGCCCTCATAGGCAAGGTATTTTCCACCCCGAAGCTCATTTACAGAGCCTTCAAGCGCAGGACCGTTGTCGCTTGTAAATACAATAATTGTATCGTCCATAACGCCAAGCTCTTCAAGAGTGCCGAAAAGCTCGCCGAGGTAATGGTCAACCTCTGTAATGCAGTCAACATAAGTGCCCATTCCGCTTGCGCCGTCAAATTCATCACCTGCAAAAACGGGAGCATGCGGCCAAGGAGATGCGTAATAAGCAAAGAACGGTTCGTCTGAATTTGTAACCTTGTCTGTAATCCAATCGGTCATTTCCTTGTTTATCCATTCCGTAAGCTTGCTTTGGTCTTTTTTGCCGTCACGGAACATTTCATTTGTGCCGTGGACGATTTCATACTGACCGTTTTCTTCGGAAACATGATAGAACGGCGTCATATCGTTAACGCTGTGAGCGCCGTAGAAATAATCAAAGCCTTGATTTGTGGGCAGATATTCCCCGTAGTCGCCTAAATGCCATTTGCCGAATGCACCTGTGTTGTAGCCTGCGTTCTTAAATACCTCGGCAATTGTAATTTCATCGCCGAGCATACCGTCACAGTTGGCGCCCATTTCAATTGAATTGAAAATTCTGGTTGAGGCGAAAGGAGAGAATGTATCAACAGTTGGGTACATAACATTGTCGGCGTAACCTCTGAACGGGTAGCGCCCGGTCATAAGTGCAAAGCGGGCAGGGGAGCAGACCGAATAGCTTGAATAGAAATTATCAAAGTTTATGCCCTCTTCGCCTATTCTGTCCATATTCGGAGTATCAAAAATTGCGCCGTTTAAAGAAGTGTCGCCCCAGCCCATATCGTCCATAAGTATGAACAGCACATTGGGACTGTCCTTTTTTGCAGTGTCAAGCTTATTAAGGTAATCGTCCTGACCCTCCCAAAGGCGGTCAACATTCGGCTTTGAACGCAAATTCATTGTCAGCACATAAAAGACAGTAGCTCCTGCAAGAATAATGCTGAAAAGGCTTGTAAGAGTGAATTGCACGCCTTTTTTGACAAATTTTTTCTTTCCTAAACTGAATAAAATAAGCAACGCAATAACGCACGGCAGAATTAAAAGCAGGTTACCGCCGAGTCTTACAAAAAAGTTAAGGCTGTCTGCGCCTGACAAAAGAGTATGTTCAGCCGATTTCCAGCCTGTTTTACCGCTTGAAAATGCACCGAAGCCTGCGTCTGCACCGAAAACGGAGTAATAAAGCACTATTGATAATGCCGAGATACCGTATCCTATAAAGTTCCATTTATACAGTTTTTTAAAAAAGATAACGCCGATTATTGTAATTGATGAAACAATGCACATATAAGCAACATTTACCACTGCAACAATATTCAGTCTAAACATAAACATTGCAATTGCAGTAATTATGCCGACGGACATAACAATAAGCGGGAATGCCTTTTTTGAAGAATCAAATGTAATTCCGTTTTTCATAGATATCCACCCTCATTTTTAAATATACTTTATTATACAGCTTTAAAGGATTTTTCACAATTCGCTTATTATATAAAAAATCCGCCGAATTCTCGTTGAATTCAGCGGAAAATTCTGTTTACTGTATTTAGCTTTCAGATTTGTTTGAAACATTTTCCTGAATTGTTTCTGCTTTTCTTTCTTCCATTGCTTTAATCTTTTCGTGTCTGCGAATCTCAAGGTCTTTGAGCATTTGTTCTTTGGTCTTGCCTGTAACATTGAAGAACATAAGAGTTACGCCGTAAAGGAATCTTGCGATTGCAGGCAGCAAGCAGAATACCGCCCAGAAACCGAGAAGAACATTGTGATTTGATTCAGCAACAATATTTCCGAATTCGTCTTTACGCGCAACATAACCGACTGCTGAAATAACAACACCGGAAAGGAGCTGAATAACTGAGTTTGCAGCTTTGCCGAAATAATTTTGAACCGTTTGAACAAGTGCTTCGTTACGAGCGCCGGTTTTCCACTCACTGTAATCGTAAACGTCGCCCTGCAAAACAGCGCCTGCAACGTTCATAAGCTGGTTTGGAAGTCCGCAAATTGTAAGGCAAATTGTTATTACAACCATTTTTACTATTGTATTGCCTACGCCCCAATCAACAAGGAAATCGCCGCTTATTCCGATAAGGAATGTTGCCAGGTAAGCACAGCCTGCAAATATACCTGAGAATACACAAACGTTTTTTGCACCGAATTTACGTATAAGCTTAGGGGCGATAGGCGTCATTATGTATGCCGGAATGCCCGTGAATATGCTGGCGATTGTGCCATGAACAAGGCTTTTTGAGTTATGCATCCA
>DERX01000065.1:2352-2545 GCA_002361875.1 Ruminococcaceae bacterium UBA3329 | reverse complement strand
AAGGCTTTTTGAGTTATGCATCCAGTAAAAGCTTTCACTTGCAACGCCTACTGATTTAAAGCCGTTAAAGAAGCCCGAAAGAACAAGGATAAACATAGGTCTGTTTTTAAATACATTTTTAAATGACTCAATAACGCCTATTTCCTGCATTTGCTCACGTGAAGCAAGGGGAACACGCTCACGCATAGCACTG
>DERX01000065.1:1166-2026 GCA_002361875.1 Ruminococcaceae bacterium UBA3329 | reverse complement strand
GGAACACGCTCACGCATAGCACTGAATCCGTAGAAAGCAGTGAGAGCCGCAATTGCCGACATTGCAACCGCAAACCCTGTATAAACGTCCTGCATGCCGATTTTGTTGTGAGTTAAGTTGGGCAGGAATGTTACAAGAACCGTTGCGATTGACGGAAGGAATGTTCCGAACAGCTCCATAAATTTGGAGGTAGCAATCAGCGAGTCACGCTCGTTTGTATTGGGCGTGATGTTGTAAAGCATAATGTTCCATGCGCCAAAGTACGACATACCGAGGTTGTAAACGAATATCGCAAAAACAACCCATACAATTTTTTGCCATTCGTGAACAAGAAATGCAGGAGCAGTAAACAGCATTATATTTGCAATCGCCCAGAAAGGGGTCGGCACGACAAGCCAAGGGCGAAGCCTGCCCCAACGTGTTCTTGTTCGGTCGATTATAAGACCTGAAATAGAGTCGTCAACTGCGTCGTAAATTGACTCAATGAACATAATAACGCCGTATGCACTGCCTGAAAGTCCTAAAAAGCTGATAACAAAGAACTGACGGAATGCATTAACGTACTGGCTTAAATTCTTTTGACCGAAAGAGGTGAGAAGAAAAGCAAAAATCTCACGGGGACGGATATATTTTCTGTCAGAGGTCGAGAGTGTTTCAAGCTCAGCCTCAACCGCCGCCTCGTCAAGCTCTTCTATGGCTGTGGTTTTGGTTTCATCCACGGTTTATCACATCCTATTTTTCATAATACATAATTTATGATAGCATAATATAAAAAAATAATCAATTAAAATATATGAAATTTTTTAATTGCCCGAAAATTTTTTCGATTCGGCAACCGCCATAGCGTCGCACCGCTCGTT
>DERX01000065.1:486-828 GCA_002361875.1 Ruminococcaceae bacterium UBA3329 | reverse complement strand
GGGGTGTCCGTCGTGACCTTTCAGCCAAATAAACGAGTATTCATGCTCTGCGAGAAGCGTTAAAAGCATATCCCAAAGGTCAGCATTTAAAGCAGGCTTTTTGTCCTTTTTGCGCCAGCCGTTTTTCTTCCAGCTTTCTGCCCAGCCCTTTGTAATTCCGTTCACAACATATTGAGAATCGGTGTAAATTGCCACCTCGCACCGTCTGTTAAGTGCGGAAAGTCCGTTGATTACGGCTAAAAGCTCCATTCTGTTGTTTGTGGTGTTTTTTTCTCCGCCGGACATCTCTTTTTCTGTTCCGTTACAGCGAAGAATTGTTCCCCAGCCGCCGGGACCGGGGTT
>DERX01000065.1:0-197 GCA_002361875.1 Ruminococcaceae bacterium UBA3329 | reverse complement strand
TCCCCAGCCGCCGGGACCGGGGTTCCCCGAACATGCTCCGTCCGTAAACATTTCAACCTTTGTAAGCGCCATATTTTTTAACCTCTTGTATAAACTCTTTCTGAATTATCAAAAATATCAGTGTGTAATATTTTGATTTTACCACGCACAAAGCATTATTTCAATAAAAAATTATATATAGTTACTTTGATTTTCTT
>DERX01000056.1:5147-5278 GCA_002361875.1 Ruminococcaceae bacterium UBA3329 | reverse complement strand
CCAACTGAGCTACACCAGCGTCTCAACGCTTGAATATAATATCACAACAATTTGCATTAGTCAAGACTTTTTTTGACATTTTTATATTTTTTATCTTAATTGAGATTTTATTTTTTATATTGTCATATTGA
>DERX01000056.1:0-4888 GCA_002361875.1 Ruminococcaceae bacterium UBA3329 | reverse complement strand
TATTGAATTTATTATGTTACAATATAAAAAGGGATTACATTATAACAAAAATGTTAACGGGAGTTGAAAAATGTGGCGAAGAAAAAAGGAAACGATGAACAAAATTCAAAAGCAAGCTCTAACAAAATAGGCATTAAAGAAGGAATGGGATATATGCTCGGCGACGCAGGCAACCTGTTTGTGCTGACATATGTATCTTCATTCTTAAAGGTTTTCTATACCGATGTTTTAAAGATTGCACCCGGGAAGGTCGCCAACCTTTTCCTTATTACAAGGCTTTGGGATGCGATAAATGACCCGATGTGGGGCACAATTGTTGCGAAAAGGCGCCCCGGCAAAGACGGTAAATACCGCTCTTACATCAAATTCATTGCAATTCCGCTTGCGGTTTCACAGCTTATTTGCTTTATTGACATAAGCAAATTCACTGACAGGGATTGGGTAATTCTTGCTTTTGCATACATTACATATATTGCATTCGGTATGCTTTACACGGGAATTAACGTACCTTTCGGCTCGCTTGCTTCGGTTATTACGGACGACCCTGACGGCAGAACGCTTTTGTCCACATTCAGAACCATAGGCGGAGGCATAGGCGGTGCCGCTCCCCTGCTTATAGCTCCGTTCATCATTTACACCAAGGTTAAAAATGCAGACGGTACAACTCACAACGAGGCAAACGCAAACGGTATGCTCGCCTTTGCGGCTGTTATGGCAATTTGTGCTGTTGTATTTTACTTTGCATGCTTTAAAGCCACAAAGGAACGTGTTCCCTCTGAGGCTAACCCGCATATTGATATGGGGAAAACATACCTCGGTATGTTAAAGAGCCGTCCCTTTGTTGTGCTTGCGCTTACGGGTATTCTTATCAGCGGTCAGCTTCAGTTTGCATCGCTTAACCAATACCTTTACAAAAACTATTTCTGCAATACGGGTCTTTCGGCAATCGGCACGATTGCGCAGTATTTGCCCATGGCTTTAATGATTCCGTTTGTTCCGAAGCTTGTTAAAAGATTCGGTAAAAAGGAGCTTAGCGGCTTCGGCGCATTTTTCTCGGCGCTTGCGGCTATTGCCTGCTTTGTTTTAAAGCCCAGACCCGACCAGGCGTGGCTCTTTATGGTGCTTCTGTTTGTAATCGGTTTCGGCTATTCCTTTGTTTCGATCACCAACTGGGCGGTTGTTGCAGATGTTATCGACTATCAGGAATACAAAACAGGAATTAAAACAGAAAGTGCAGTTTATGCCGTTTATACATTTTGCAGAAAGCTCGGTCAGACCCTTGCTGACTTCGGCGGACTGAAACTCCTTGCCGCAGTAGGCTATGATGTAAACATTATGGCAAATGCAGGCTTTGTTGACGGAGTCAGCCAAGGTATTCTTATGGTTTGCACGCTTATTCCTGCGATTACATACACCCTTATTTTCCTGCTATATCAGTTCGCATATCCGCTTACAAAAGAGAAACTTGTTCCGGTTTATGAAACCGTTCGCAAAAATAACGAGAAAAAAATTGACGCTTAATTGTATAATTTTTAATAAACTGTAAATATTATTCTATATTCTTGACATTTTTTTAACGGTGTGCTACTATTTATTTACAGTTGATTTCCACATTTTTGAAGGGGAGTAGCTTTAGTCGGCAATCAACAATTCCCGTCTTTTTTAAGACTGGTTGCCGTACCGTTTATTTTTCGGTAGCAAGACCTTCGGCTTTGTGCCGAGGGTCTTTTTCATATAATTTTATATTTTTTAATTTTTTCAGGGGGGTAAAACTTTGAAACATTATCTTATGTCCGTTAGTGATGTCTTTGAGAAAACTCAGAGCAGTGAAGCAGGTCTTACAACTGCCGAGGCTGAAAAAAGACTTCAGGAAAACGGTAAGAACAAGTTGGCGGAAGCCAAAAAGGTTTCTACATTCTCACGCTTTATTGACCAGCTCAAGGACCCAATGATTATCATTTTGCTTGTTGCGGCTGTAATTTCCGCTGCAACCGAAATGATTGAAGCGGGCGGTTTTGTAACTCCGACTGACGCAATTATTATCCTTGTAGTTGTCCTTATCAACGCTGTTCTTGGTGTTGCTCAGGAAAGCAAAGCTGAAAAAGCAGTTGAGGCATTGCAGAAAATGTCCGCCGCAACCTCAAAGGTAATACGCGACGGTAAGGTTCAGCAAATCAAAAGCGAGGACTTAGTTGTCGGCGATGTTATTCTGCTTGACGCGGGCGACGCAATTCCTGCCGACTGCCGTATTTTTGAATGTGCAAGTATGAAAATCGAAGAAGCAGCACTTACCGGCGAGTCTGTTCCCGTAACAAAGATTGCGAATGTCCTTATGGGTAAAAAAGACGATGACGAGATAGCTCTCGGCGACCGTAAAAATATGGCATATATGGGCTCAACTCTTGTTTACGGACGCGGTAAAGCAGTTGTTGTTGCAACCGGTATGGATACGGAAATGGGTAAAATTGCAAATGCAATTACTCTTGCCGAGGATGGCAAAACTCCTCTTGAAATTAAGCTTGAACAGCTCTCAAAGGTACTCACAAAGCTTGTTATCGCTGTTTGCGTAGTTATCTTTGCGTACAATATTGTTACACAGTACATCATTCCCGATGTGAAACCCGAGTTCTTCCATATAGCACTTAACTCATTCATTACTGCTATCGCTTTGGCTGTTGCGGCTATCCCTGAGGGACTTGTTGCTGTTATGACTATCGTTCTGTCAATCGGCGTTACAAATATGTCAAAGAAGAACGCTATTATCCGTAAAATGACAGCGGTTGAAACTCTCGGCTGTACTCAGATTATCTGTTCGGATAAAACTGGTACACTTACTCAAAACGTAATGACAGTTGTTGACCATTATGCTCCGAACGAGCAACAGTTGGCAACAGCAATGGCTCTTTGCACTAATGCAGATGTAGAAGAGGACGGCAAGAGCACAGGCGAGCCTGATGAGGTTGCACTTATCAACTATGCGAATACCCTTGGGCTTCCCAAAGCAACACTTGTTGCTTCGTACCCGCGTATCGGCGAAATTCCGTTTGACTCAGGCAGAAAGATGATGTCAACAGTTCACAGTTCAAAGAACGGTGCTGTTCAGTTTACAAAGGGCGCTCCTGACGAAATTCTTAAAAAATGCGCTTATGCTGATATTAACGGCGAAATCCTCGAAATGAACGATGAAATCCGTAATAAAATTATGGAAGAGAATACAAGAATGGGCAATAAGGCTCTTCGTGTATTTGCGGCAGCTTATAAAACATACGAAAGCGCTCCTGCTGAATATACTTCCGAAGCACTTGAAAACGGTATGACATTTATCGGTCTTACAGGTATGATTGACCCAATCCGTCCTGAGGTTAAGGACGCTATCGTTGAGTGCCGCAATGCAGGCATTAAGCCTATTATGATTACGGGCGACCATATTAACACAGCTAAAGCTATTGCTCGTGAGCTTGGTATTCTTACAGACGACAGTCAGGCTATGATGGGTGCTGATATTGACAAGTATTCAGACGAAGAATTTGAGCAAATCGTTGAAAATATTTGCGTGTATGCCCGTGTTCAGCCTGAGCATAAAACAAGAATTGTTAACGCTTGGAGAAATAAGGGCTATGTTACTGCTATGACAGGCGACGGTGTTAACGATGCTCCGTCTATAAAGAGTGCCGACATAGGCGTCGGTATGGGTATTACAGGCACAGACGTTACAAAGAATGTTGCAGATATGGTTTTAGCGGACGACAATTTTGCAACTATTGTTTCTGCGGTTGGTGAAGGCAGAAGAATTTACGATAATATCCGTAAGGCTATTCAATTCCTTCTCGGCTCAAACCTTTCCGAGGTTATTTCAATTTTCTTTGCAACAATTATGAATTTTACAATTCTTCGTGCTCCTCACCTTCTCTTTATAAACCTTGTAACAGACTGCTTCCCTGCACTTGCCCTCGGTCTTGAAAAGCCCGAAGAGAATATTATGAGAAGAAAGCCCAGAAGTAAGAACGACGGTATCTTCGCAGGCGGACTCGGTATTGACTGCTTTTATCAGGGCATTGTCACATCAATTCTTACGGTCGCCGCCTTCTATATAGGTGAATTTATTGAAACAGGACGCCTTGTATTTACAAATATTGCCGACAGTGAAGACGGTATGACAATGGCATTCTTTACAATGGCAATGTGCGAAGTGTTCCATTCCTTCAATATGCGTTCACAGCGTGGCTCGGCAGTGGCAATGGTATTTAAGGGTCATCACAATATAGCTCTTTACGGCGCTATGATAGGCTCGTTCATTCTTACAACAGCGGTTGTTGAAATCCCGTTCCTTGCAAATATGTTTGAGTTCACACAGCTTTCAGCACTCGAATATGCAATTGCATTCGGTCTTTCAATTTCAATTATCCCCATTGTTGAAATTATCAAAGCAATTCAAAGGGCTGTAGCAAAGAAAAAAGCTAAATAAAATTATTTTATACACCAAGGAGCTGTAAAAAACAGCCTGTACGGATTGCGAATGTCTAATGGACACCTCTGCGAAACAGAAATGCCGACCGAGCCGGTCGTAAGGAACGCATTATTGCGTTCCGATAAAAATACTGCAAATTTATTCGGAACGGAAGAATTAAGTTCCGTACGGGTACACGGTTAATATTTTCAGCAAATTTTATTTATGGCTGTCGGGTCGACAGCCACTACAAATTGAACTACAAAATTCAATTCAATGTACAAACATTCAGGGCATACCGTTCGGTATGCCCTGTTGTTATTATTCAATTTTTGGTTAATGCTTAACGCCTGCACCTGAATGATATGTGCTTGTGTATTTACCGTTGTAAGCCTTAACAGTATAGGTGTATTTTATATTCTTCTTTACATTTTTATCTGC
>DERX01000045.1:1322-42791 GCA_002361875.1 Ruminococcaceae bacterium UBA3329 | reverse complement strand
TATTTTAATAATACTATTTTATATTTTAAAAATCAAGTTATTGGGAATCTTATGTTGACATATTGACGCGATTGGGTTATAATTCCGTATATGGTGTGACATTATGTCACTTTTGCGGGGCGAATTTATGGATTACGGAATTTTTTATCACAGTGTTAAAGACGAGGACGGTGAATTTCTTTCAGCGGGTCTTGTAGTGAAGGACGAAAGGGGCAATGAAATCAGACGAATTTATGATGTCTCGACAGATTTTGAAGCATTTGAAAAGTTTGTCTGCCTTCTCGGCGACAGTAAGGTTCTTCCGGAACATCTCGACAGTATGATTGAGGATTATTATTCAGAGCATTATTAGGAATTTTTGTGTCCGCTATGGACTTTTTATGTAAAATTGTGTAAAATAATCTTAATAATGTGCGAGGTGATGTAAATGAAAAAAGTACTGCGATATGCGGTTGCGGTTATGTCTGTATTTTCGCTGATTTTACCGCTTTTCGGCTTAAGCGCTTCTGCTGAAGATAAGTTTAATATTATTACAATGCGTCCGGGTGTTGACAACAACAGCTTCAGTAACTCCGAAAGCGATTTTGTTGGTGAAAATGAAAAAAGCAAATATTATATTACTGCTATTGAACTTAACAATCTTACAGAGGGCGAAAGTGAGGATACTGAAAATCTTATTCTTTCACAGGCTCTTTCAAGATTTGACGGTGCCTGCTACGGGATTTCCGCTACAATGGCACTGGCGAGCACGGGCAGGGTGGACATTCCTAAATCCAATTATTATTCAATAAACCTTAATGAAGATACTTTTTTCAAAAAAAGAATAAATTATTATCAGCTTGCACAGTACTGCGAAAACAAAGCTCCTGCCGTTACAAAAGTGGTTGAGAACGGAAAAGTTTATGAGGACTCTTTAAGGCAGATAGTAGAATATGCCAAAAACGGCGATTCGTTTTTGATAAGCTTCAGAATAAAAACGCTTACTTACACGGTGGTTGTCTGCGGTTATGAGTATGACGGCAGCGGAACACACAGAGTACGCATTTTAGACTGCGATAAAAAAGACGATTATATGTTCCTTACCGTGTCGGCAGGGTATAATTCGTGGAAATTTGAAAATTCAAGCTACAAATCGGAGGATGTTACGGATTTGTATTTTTCAACCTTAGAGGCATTTTCGCCTTTAAGCTTTGATGATGAGGATAAAACAGTTTATTCTGCTGTGAGCAGCTCAATGGTTATCGACACGGTTTGTACGAATATGTCTTCAAGCTTTACTCTGACAAACTCTAAGGGTGAAACGCTGACGTTTAATAAAGGCGAAATCACGGGGGATATTACTGCTGACATATTGAAATATATTGCAAACTCAAATGATGAATTCAGCACAAAAGTTGTATTTACAATAGATGATTCCGACGAGTACACCGTTACCAATAACGGAGAAGAAATTGATTTAACAGTGGTGGGAGATAACGGGCTGTTCTTTACCGTACAGGGAAAAAATATTAAGAAAATATTTTCCGAAGAGGGAAAAATTACGATTGAAGGTGAGAATATGGAGTATTCCGTAAACGCACTTTCAACCGATGACAGTGTTGATATGGTAAATGTAACGGGCGCAGACCCCGATAAAATTTCATTCAGAACTAAAAACGGACTCACTGTGTCGGATTCGGCAAACGGTAAAATTCATGTTTCAATCATTTCAAGCGGTCAAATGTATGAAAATGATTTTACAATTGATGACGGCTCTCACAGTGTTTATTATTCTGATTTCGTAAAAACAAACCATGTAAGCGGAAGCGGCTCTCCCGTTATGGTGATTATCGTTTTGATTTTTGTTGCCGCGGTTTTTGCTGTAACGCTGATATATACGGTTAAAAAGCGTTTAAGCAAAAAAAGTTCATCAAAAAAAGGATGAGGTAGAAAATGAATAAATTACGGTTTTTGATTTCGATATTAGTAGGAAAGCTTGTCTATGCAATCGGCAAGCCGTTCGGCAAATCTACAAATCTTCCGGGAATTATTATGCTTAAAATCTGCCCCGATGCACTTGCGAGATTTAAAATGCCGGAAAAAACTGTTTGTGTTACGGGTACCAACGGCAAAACAGGTACATCAAATTTACTTACGCATATTATTCGGAGCAGCGGAAAAACTGTGCTTAACAATTCAAAGGGTTCAAATATGGCAACAGGACTTGTTTCTGCTCTTGTAACGGATTCTGATTTTTCGGGAAAAATAAAATCCGATGTTGCGGTGTTAGAGGTGGATGAGCGTTCCTCGCAGTACATTTATACACGCTTTACTCCCGACATAATTCTCTGCACAAATCTTTTTCGTGACTCAATTATGAGAAACGGTCACAGTGAATTTATATTTGACAAGATTAACGATTATCTTTCAAAGGATACAACTCTTGTGCTGAACGGCAATGACGGGATTTCGGGACTTCTCGGTGAAAATAAATGCAAAAGAGCATTTTTCTCGGTTGAAAAGACCGACCGCAGTACAAGCGAATGTGAGGACACCGTTTGCGATTTGATTGCCTGTCCCAAGTGCCATCATAAGCTGAATTTCGAATATTACCATTACAACCACATAGGAAAGCCTGTATGTACAGAGTGCGGATTTGCACTTCCCGAAAGCGCATATACTGCGACAGATGTGGATTTTGAAAACGGAACATTTAAAGTGAAGGGTATAAACGGAGAAAATATGAGCCTTCCGTTTCCGAAAGGCAATTTCTTTAATGTATTTAATATTACGGGAGCAGTCGCAGTTTGCAGACTTTTGGGTATTGACGAAAAGGTAATTGAGAGCAGTACGCAGGACTTGTCCTCAAAAACAGGAAGATTTGAGGATAACACTTTCGGCGGTGTTGAGGTTGTGTCTATGCTTTCAAAAAACCAAAATCCGATTTCCTGTTCCCAAAGTCTTAAATTTCTTAACAGTGATGACAGCGAAAAGGATGTTGTATTGCTGATTACCGATTCCAACGATTCCGTTCATGGGGCCGAGGACATTTCGTGGCTTTATGACACTGACTTTTCACCGCTTAAAAATGACAGCATAAAGAATGTTTATATAGGCGGAACACGGTGCTATGATACCGCCGTATGCCTTGAAATAAAGGGCATTGACACAAATAAGCTAAAGCTGTTTACGGATTATTCCGCACTTTCGGATGAGCTTGTGAAAAATTGCTCCGAGGACAGAAAAGTTGTTGTTTACTTTGAACTTTATGCCACAAGAATAGTTAAAATGATTAAAGAAAAGATGGCGTCAAGAGGGGGTAAAAATCAGTGAAAACAGTAATTGAAATTCTTTATCCCGAATTTAATAATCTTTTCGGCGACAGGGGTAATGCCGAATATCTTAAAGCAAGGCTTGAAAAAGCAGGTCTTGAAACGGAAATAATTGAAACAGATTTATTTTCAGAGCCGCATTTTGTGAGCGGAAAAACTGATATTTTGCTCATAGGACCCTGTACTGAAAAATCGCAGATAACAGAGCTTGAAGAACTGAAAAAATATTCGGACGCAATAAAGAACCGCATTGAAAACGGCGGAGTTACGCTTGCAACAGGTAATGCTTTTGAGCTTTTCGGCGAATATATTGAAAATCCTAACGGCGAAAAGACGGAATGTCTCGGCTTCTTCCCGTATTATTCAAAGCAGTTTTCCCGTCTTCGCTTTAATGATAATGCAGTGGGCGATTTTGACGGAATGAAAATAACCGGATTTAAAAATCTTTTGAGCTTTTCATACGGTGAAAATCCTTTTCCGTTCTTGAAAATGGAAAAGGGAATAGGAATGAACAAGGAAACAAAAAATGAAGGCGTTCACAAAAACAATTTCTTTGCAACCTATCACACAGGACCGATTTTACCGTTAAATCCTGACTTTACCGATTACTTAATAAAGCTGTGCATAAGTGATTTTAACAGTGAGCCGTTATCATTTGAAAAAACGGCGTATGATATGAGAATTAAAGAGCTGTTGGGATAAATCGGCAGACTGTGGCGGGCATACTTTGTATGTCCGCTTTTTGCATTTTTTTTGCACTTAAAACCACAATATATTGTGAAATCCTATTGCAATAAAGATAGCTTTTTGATATAATAAGATGTTAAATAATAGGTAAAAATACCTTTTCGGAGAAAAATATGGAAAAAGAAAAAAGAACTGACATATTTGCAGAGGAAAGACAAAAGGATTTGATTATCGGCAGAAACGCCGTGACAGAGCTTTTGAAATCCGGCAGAGAAATAGATACTCTTTTTGTAGTAAGAGGGGAAAAGGGCGGAACAATAGGTAAAATCATTGCCGAGTGTAAAGAAAAAGGCGCAGTTGTAAAAGATGTTGACCGCAAAAAGCTTGACTTTATGTGCGGACACGCAAATCATCAGGGCGTTGCCGCAACCTGCGCCGCTCACGATTATTCCACAGTCGAGGAAATTCTTGAAACCGCAAGAGAGCGCGGCGAAGAGCCGTTTATTGTTGCTTGTGACGGAATTGAAGATCCGCATAATCTCGGTGCAATAATTCGTACTGCCGAGGCAGCGGGAGTACACGGAATAATCATTCCGAAAAGGCGGAGTGCTTCGCTTAATTATACTGTGGGCAAGACGAGTGCAGGAGCACTTGAGTATATGAAGGTTGCAAGGGTTGCAAATCTTGCGTCGGAGCTCCAGAAGCTTAAAGCACAGGGACTTTGGATTTACGGAGCGGATATGGACGGCGAAGATGTGCGAGGGGTTGACACGACAGGTGCGGCAGTCCTTGTAATCGGCTCAGAGGGCGATGGAATCAGTAGAATTGTCCGTGAAAAGTGCGATTTTATTATATCGCTCAAAATGAAAGGCAAAATCAATTCACTCAACGCCTCGGTTGCAGGCGGAGTGCTTATGTACGAGTTCGCATACAAAAGATAAATGCTGAAAAATTTCGGGGGGAATTTTTATTATGTCAGACAAAATACCTGAATCGCTTATTGACGATATTCTTGAATCAACTAAAATTTATTCATCTGACGCTGAATTTCCTACGGTTTCGCCTGAGGAGATTGACGGGCTGCTCTTGTCGTTGGGAATAACCGATATTTTTGAAGAGAGTAAGCAAAAATCTATCAGCAAAAATGAGCCGGCAGAAAAGTCTTTGCCCATAAAACCGAAAAAAATGCCGTTCTCAGAAACCCGTGTTGCTTCAGAAACAGTTTTGACTGATGCAAAACAAGAAGCAGAAACGGAGCAAGCGGAAACTGTAAAAGAGAAAACAGTGCAGGATAAAGAACCGAAAAAAGAATCGGAAGAAAAGCCTTCGGCACCGTTTGCTGAACCTGCCGAAAAGAAGAAAAAATCTTCGAGTTTTTTGGATTTTATTAAAAAATCAAATGCAGTTGCCGAAGATGAAAAGACAGAAAACGAAAAGGACATTGAAAATGTCAGCGTTTCAGAATCGGAAGACGGTCAAATGGAGCTTCAGGTAGACGGCGAAGAAATAAGCTCTTCCGAACATTATTCAAATAAAGACGAAGATGAAACTGAAAATATAAAGACGGAAGTCCCGTCTGTAAGCGGTCAGATTTCAATTGAAAAAACGAGAATGTTCAATGAGGTTAAAATACACGGCGAATATAATCCGAATATTTCTCATAATCTTGGAAATAAGGTGTTCCGCACCACAACGGGTGAGGGCGAGGCTGTTTCAACACCCGTTATGGGTGAGGAAAAATACAGGAAGCACTTTATGAACAAGCCTGTTCAAAATCTTGAAAAGACTCAGGAGCACCGCGATTTACTTTCGTCACTTCCCGAAAAGACCCGCGAAACACCGGGCATTATTGTAAAGAAAAATAAGGATGCATCTGCTGACACAGACGGCTTTGAGCCTATACCTAAAATAGTTCCTGCCGAGTCGGAGCTGTCAAATGAAATTTATTCACATTCAGACGAAATTTCGGACGGTCAGATAAAGCTCCCCGGCTTCGGCGATATTGAAGAAATTGAAAAGACAACCGAGGAAGAGGCAGAGGCAAAGCTTATAGAAACCCGAAAAGAGGTTGTTAAGGATTTCGTTGACAATGTTATATTTAAGCAGGATGCAGACGAAAACGGCGAAGAAAGTTCAGTTGAAGAGCACAGCCGAAAGCATTACGATCGCAAGACAAATCGCATAAAGCGTGAGTTTTTCGGACCGAAGGATTCACAGGCGGTAATAGACGAATATTTAAACGAGAAGCGTAAAATTACGGTAAGACTTGTTGTTTTATCGGTTGTATGTGTTGCAATGGTGATAATTTCTGCGATTGCAGCAGGAGGCAGAGGCAATTTTGATATGTTCGGCGGAGATAGCAGTATTTATGCATCTCTTGAACTTTTATTGCTTGCGATTTGCTGTATAATGAATTTCAAATCATTTAAAGAAACGGTTAAGAGTAAATTTAAGCCGAACCTTGACCTTGCGATAGTGATTGCTGCGTCGGCGGGAATTTTGCAGGCGATACTTTCTTTCGTTTTTAAGGATTCGGTTGAATCCTCTGTTCATCTGTTCACTGCCGCGGCAGCGGTTCCGATGATATTTAAGGCTGTAGGCGAATTGATTTTGTGCCGTAATGACCTTGAAAATTTCTATGTTGTTTCAGATGAAGAAAGCAAATGCTATACTGTTGAAAACATTGAAAATGAAACGGAAGCGGCCGAAATTGCAAGGGGACTGATGCTTGGCGAGCCTGAAATAAAATATTCGGCTAAAATCGGCTTTCCCGCACGCTTTGTAGAGCTTTCAAGAGAGGCGGATATTACCCCGTCAATTCTTAAAATTTCACTTCTCGGCGTAACGGCGGCGTCACTCATAATCGGAATTATTACGCTTATTATGCAAAAGGATATATTTGTGGGTATAACCTCGTTTGCAGGTGCATTACTTATGGGTATTCCGTCCGCTGCGGGCATAATTGCCGCCGCATGTCTTTCCGGTGCAAACAAAAAGCTTCGGGGCGACAAAACGGTAATCAACGGCTATTCTGCAGTTGAAAACGCCGTTAATTCAAACGGAATAATTATTGATTCGGCGGATGCCTTTAAAAACGGCGGCTGTAATATTGAAGGAATTAAGCTTTACCATAAAATGCGTATTGACGAGGCTATTCTTTATACAGCATCGGTTGTAATTGAGTCGGGCGGCGTTCTTTCTGAAATTTTTGACGGTGTCATTGAGGGCAAGCGTGAGCTTTTGCTCCCTGTTGAAACACTTGCTTATGAGGAAAAGCTCGGCTGTTCCTGCTGGATTCACAATCACAGAGTGCTTGTCGGCAATAAAGAGCTTTTAAAGCATCACAATGTTGAAATTCCCGATGACGGACTTGAAGAAAAATTCCGTGAGGCAGGTAAAAACACGCTCTACCTTGCAATTGAGGGCAAAATTGCCGCAATGTTTATTGTAGTTTACAAGGCAGATGAAACAACAGCACATTACATTCGTGCTCTCGAAAAAGACGGCGTCTCAATTCTTTTCCGCACATCAGACGCTAATATAACCGAATCCTTCCTTGAATATGAATTCGGCTTGCCGAAAAATGTTGTTAAAATAATAAATCCTGTTGCGGGTGAAATGTTTACTAAGATAAAAAATGAGGCAAAAGAGCAAAGCAACGCACTTTTGGTGCACGACGGAAGAACCGCTACAATGCTTAAGGTGCTTCATTTAGCATTCGGAATAACGCAATATGTTAATGCGTCAAAAACCGTACAAGTAATAGCATCGGTTATCGGTGTGCTTTTGGCGGCAGTCCTCAGCCTTATGTCTGCTATAAGTCAAATTTCCGTTTGGCAGATAATCTTGTATCAGTTAATTTGGGGCATGGTTCTTTATTTGATTCCTGCAATCAAAAGGCCTGCCCGAAAAAATAAAAAATAAACTAAAAATTATGCCGTTTGCAAGCGGAGTATCGGGGTGAAATAAATGGAGTTCTTGAATACTGTTAAAGACGGACTGTTGTGGCTTTGGGGAATAGAGCCTGTCCGTGAAATAATTGAGGCATTTTTCAGAATTATGCTTGCGGCACTTTTAAGCGGAATAATCGGTTATGAGCGTGAACATTCGCACAGACCTGCGGGTTTCCGCACGCATATTCTGGTCGCTATCGGCTCAACTCTTGTAATGCTTACCGCAGTTCATATGAGGGAGGCCTCGCCGAATGTTACTCTTGATGTGTCAAGAATGAGCGCGGCGGTTATTACGGGTATCGGCTTCCTCGGCGCAGGTACAATTCTTCGTGAGGGCTTTTCCGTTAAAGGACTTACAACGGCGGCGTCGCTTTGGGCGGTTGCGTGTATCGGTACGGCTGTCGGCGGCGGCTACACAACGGGTGCGGTGGTTGCAACGGTAGTTATTTATTTCACGTTAAATTCACTGAAGCATTTTGTTATAAACGGTTCTGTCGGCAAAACAATTTACGTTGAGGTCGAAAGCATTGAAAATGAGCTTCCTGCGATTACATCACTTATAAAAGATAAATTCAACGCTCCGATTCACTCGGCGGAAATTGTATATACTACAAGTGCGGACAAAAAATATAAGCACAATAAAAATAACTCCGTTATTAAAATTCTCGCATTTCCGAAGAATGACAAGGTGCTTTCAAAGATAATTTCATCTCTTAAAGAGCTTGACGGTGTAGAGGATGTTTATGTTGACTGACATTTTACTTTCTGACGGCGAGCATATTGAGGATTTGGGTGAGGGTGTTCGCCTTTTGGTGTCCAAGATGCACACGTTCGGCACTGATGCATTGCTTTTAAATTATTTTGCCGATGTTAAGAAAAATGACAAGGCAATCGACCTTGGAACAGGCTGCGGAATAATACCTTTTCTTTGGCTTCGTGACAATAAGGCGCAAAAATACAGAGGTGCCGCAGAAATACAGAGCAATGCGTGCGAGCAGTTCAGAAAATCTCAAAAAATTAACAACGATTTGTCCTTAAACTTATTTGAGGGCGATTTAAAGGATAAAAATTTGATTGCACAGCGTGAATATTTTGATGTTGTGACAATGAATCCGCCGTATAAGGCGGAAAATTCGGGGATAAAAAACGAAAGCGAAAGCGCAATAATTGCGCGCCACGAAACTTTGTGTAATATTGATGATATAACAGAATGTGCTGCAAGAATTTTGCGGTTCGGCGGCAGGCTTTGCATCTGTCACCGACCTGAAAGAACCTTTGACGCACTTTACTCAATGCGTAAAAACGGTATTGAGCCGAAAAAAATACGCTTTGTGCAGAAAAACGGCGAAACAGCTCCCTGGCTGGTGCTGATTGACGGCAGAAAGGGCGGAGCAAACGGACTGAAGGTGGAAAAACCGCTTTTAATGCAGACTCAGGACGGTGCGCCAACCGACGAAATTTTAGAAATAACTGAAAAATACCGAAAGGCTTGATAAAATGTCAGGTAAGCTTTATGTTGTAGGCACTCCGATAGGCAATCTCTCGGATATTTCGCCGAGGGGTATAAAAACTCTCTGCGAGGTCGATTTTATTGCGGCGGAGGATACCCGTGTAACAGCAAAACTGCTAAATCATTTTGATATAAAAAAACCGCTTGTGAGCTATTACGAGCACAATAAGCGTGAAAAAGGCACGGTAATTACCGACCGAATACTTTCGGGCGAACGCTGCGCAATTGTGACGGATGCAGGTATGCCTTGCATTTCAGACCCCGGCGAGGATTTAATCCGTGAATGTCATTTGCTCGGAATCCCCGTTGAGTCAGTCCCCGGGCCTACCGCCTTTGCAACGGCTCTTGCGATAAGCGGAATGGACACGGGCAGGTTTACATTTGAAGGCTTTTTAAGTGTGAATAAGCAAAGCCGTAAACAGCATTTAGAAGAGCTGAAAAACGAAAAACGGACTATGATTTTTTATGAGGCGCCCCATAAACTTCGTAATACGCTTAAGGATTTATATACTTTTTTCGGCGACCGTGAAATTGCAATAGTAAAAGAGCTTACAAAAATTCACGAAACTGTTTTGCGGACAAGCCTTAAAAATGCAAATGATATTTTTGAAACCGAAAATCCGAAGGGTGAATATGTTCTGATTCTCGAAGGTTTTAAAGGCGAAGAAAAACAGCCCGTCACATTGGAACAGGCTGTAAAAAATGCAATGGAGCTTACAGAAAAAGGTATGAGCATAAACGAGGCGGCAAAAACCGTTGCGGCGGAAACGGGCTTTAAGAAAAGTGAGATTTACAAATCACTTCTCTGACTTTTTGAAAGCTTTTTCGTATTGGCGCTTGATTATGTGTACAGCTTCCTTTGAAACTGTGTCAACGCAGACGGGAAGATGATTGTTTTTCTTTGATTTTTGCGGCTCTTTAACTGTAATGGTTGAAAGAATCGAGTCAATAGTGCCTGATGATAAAAATGTACCCATTTCAAGAGTTGCGTATTCGTTTGCAGGCATTATTCCGAGGGCGACGGCACGCAGGTACAGCGCATAAACCGTTAATGTGTAAATTGCACGGCACTTGTCTCCGTGAGCGTTTCCTACATTGCCCATTCGTTCGTAAATTGCGGCGGCGGCACGCAGAACCGTATTGGTTTTTATTTCCGAATCTTGAGGAATATCGGCAAGGTCAAAGCCTGAATCGGGTGAAATTCTTGTTTCGGAAAGCCCGAGCAAATAGTCAGTGCTTACATCGTAAAATACCGATGCTTTGCAAAGAAAGTCAAGACCGCATTCACGGATTCCTTTTTCGTAATGTGATAACAGCGCCTGAGAAACTCCGAGAGCTTCGGCGGCGTCCTTTTGGCTCAATTCCTTTTCCTTGCGGAGCTTTACAAGCCGTTGAGAGATAGATGTGTTCATTTTATCACCTTAATTTACAAAGTGTATAAAATTATAAAATGTATTTTACAAATTGTATATTGATTTAATCAATAAAATAACAGGAGTTTTTTTATGCAGACCTACCAAATTCATTTAATCAGACACGCCCTCACAAAAGGTAATTTAGAGGGGAAATATATAGGGCATACTGATGAAAGCGTGTGCGAAGAGGGTATGAAGCAGCTTGAAGAAACAATAAAAGATTTCGGTCCGTACCCGCAGGTTGACGCTGTTTTTTCAAGTCCGCTTAAAAGATGTCTCGAAACTGCGAAAAAGATATATCCCGAAAAAGAACCTATTGTGCTTGACGGCTTAATCGAATACGATTTCGGCGAATTTGAAAATAAAACGGCTGAAGAGCTTCAGAACGATGAGGATTTTGCCGAGTGGCTCGCAGGCACAAACCCCAACAAAGCCGCTCCGTTCGGTGACAGTCAGGTAAGGTTTAATTACAGAGTTTGCAGCTGCTTTGAAAAAATAGTTGACAGCGTTTTGCAGTCAGGCGCCAAAAATGTTGCAATTATTACCCACGGCGGTGTTATAATGTCAATAATGCAGACCTATGCTCTGCCCGAAGCGCCGATGCACGAGTGGCTTACGCCCAACTGCTGCGGATACACCGTGCGCCTTGACCCGTCAATTTGGATGAGGGGTATGAAGGTTGAGGCAGTTTCGGAATGTCCCGTTCCGCCTGAAAAGTTTGAGCACGAGCTTTGGGATGTTTATGACCCCGACAAGGATGAATATGATGTTGCCTATTGGGAAAACGACGAAAATTTTCCCGACGAGGCAAATTAAAATAAAAATAAGGAGGAAAAATAAAATGCAAATGACTTTTCGCTGGTTCGGTTCTGAAAAAGATACCGTAACTTTAGAGCAAATCAAGCAAATACCCAATGTCGTGGGCGTTGTTCCTGCTTTGCATTATCTTCCCGCAGGAGATGCTTGGAGCGAGGAAGCTGTTTTCAAAATGAAAAAGGAAATTGAGGACGCAGGCCTTACAATGGAATGTATTGAGAGTGTCAATGTTCATGAGGATATTAAAATCGGTCTGCCGACAAGGGAAAAATATATTGAAAACTATAAAACGAGCATACGCAATCTCGCAAAAGCAGGGGTAAAGGTAATCTGCTATAACTTTATGCCCGTTTTTGACTGGACAAGAACCGACCTTGCAATGGATATGGGCGACGGTGCTACATGCCTTTCCTATGACGGCGTGCAGATTGAGGGCAAAAGTCCTGAGGATATGTTTAAGGAGATTGACGACAATTCTAACGGCTATGCAATGCCCGGCTGGGAAACGGAAAGAATGCCCGAAATTAAGGAGCTTTTTGAAAAATATAAGAATGTAACAGCAGAAGATTTGTGGAATAACCTCAAATATTTCCTCGAAAGCATAATGCCCGTCTGCGAGGAGTGCGATGTCAAAATGGCTATTCACCCCGACGACCCGCCATGGGATATTTTCGGACTTCCGAGAATTATTAAGGACAGGGACAGTCTTGACAGGCTTCTTAAAATGGTTCCCTCTAAATATAACGGACTTACATTCTGCACAGGGTCACTCGGTGCGAGCAGTAAAAACGATTTGCCCGCAATGATAAGAGAATTCGGCGACAGAATTTACTTTGCACATCTTCGCAATGTCAAGGTGGTTGATAACCATTTCAACGAAACAGCACACGAGAGTAATACAGGCTCACTTGATATGTATGAAATAGTAAAGGCTTTGCAGGACATAGGCTTTGACGGATATGTAAGACCCGACCACGGCAGAATGATTTGGGGCGAGGTGGCAAGGCCCGGCTACGGTCTTTTTGACAGAGCCTTGGGTGTTGCTTATATCAACGGACTTTGGGAAGCCGTTAAAAAAAGTAAGGAGAACAAATAAGTATGATACACGAAAATCTTAAAGGCAGAGTTGCAGTAGTAACAGGAGGCGGCGGAGTGCTTTGTGCAATGTTCGCAAAAGCACTCGCAAAACAGGGCGTAAAGGTTGCTGTTCTCGATTTAAACGAGGCGGCGGCAAAAAAGGTCGCAGATGAAATAAACGCAGAGGGCGGCACTGCAATTGCCGTTGGCTGTAATGTGCTTGAGCCCGAAAGTATGAAACAGGCAAGAGAAACCGTCAATGCGGCTTTGGGCACCTGCGACATTCTTCTTAACGGTGCGGGCGGCAACAATCCGAAAGGCACAACAACAAAGGAAACGCTTGAAAAAATCGACCTTATCGAAAAGGATGAGGGGATTAAAACATTTTTCGACCTTGACCCGCAGGGAATTTCATTTGTATTTAACTTAAATTTTCTCGGCACGCTTATCCCGACACAGGTTTTTGCGGCTGATATGGCAACGAAAGAAAATTCCTGCATAGTAATGATTTCGTCCATGAATGCATACCGTCCTTTAACAAAAATTCCCGCTTATTCAGCGGCAAAGGCGGCAGTTAAGAACTTTACGGAATTTATGGCGGTTCATTTTGCCGAGGTGGGAATCCGTGTTAATGCAATAGCACCCGGATTTTTCTCAACCAATCAAAATAAAACACTTCTTTGGAATGAGGACGGCACACCGACACCGCGTACGGGCAAAATTCTTGCCGCAACGCCTATGAAGCGTTTCGGCGAGCCTGAAGAGCTTGTCGGCGCACTTCTTTTCCTTTGCGATGAAGACTATTCAGGCTTTATTACGGGAACGAGCATTTGCGTTGACGGCGGATTCTCCGCATATTCGGGAGTTTAATTATGAAATATTTAATAGCGGCTCTTCTGTTTTACGCTGTGGGTTTAGTGTCGGCGGTAATTGCCACGGTAAAATATATAAAAGCCAAAAAGGCGGAGAACGGCGAGCCGGAAATTAAACCCCACGCAATAAGATTCGGAATAGTTTTTGTATTTTTTATAATTGCACAGATTCTTTTAATAATTTACAGACATTAAATTATTTCACTTAAAATAAAAAGAAAGGAGAGGTGCGCTTGCGCAAAAATGTGAGTGTACCGCAGATAAAACAATGGATTTGAAATTAAGAGATAAAAAAGACTGTATGTTTGATATGATTTCACTGGGCGAAATTATGCTCCGTCTTGACCCGGGCGACGGCAGAATTAAAACCGCACGCTCATTTAAGGCTTGGGAAGGCGGCGGTGAATATAACGTTGCCAGAGGACTTCGCCGTTGCTTTGGCTTAAAAACTGCGGCGGTTACAGCACTTGCCGATAATGAGGTCGGCAGACTTGTTGAGGACTTTATGCTTCAGGGCGGTGTTGACACCTCTCTTATTAAATGGGTAAAATATGACGGCATAGGCAGAAGCGTCCGCAACGGTCTTAACTTTACCGAAAGAGGTTACGGAATAAGGGGCGCAGTGGGCGTTTCCGACAGAGGAAACACAGCTGTTTCACAGCTTAAAGCGGGCGATATTGATTGGGATTACATTTTCGGCACGCTCGGCGTTCGCTGGCTTCACACAGGCGGAATTTTTGCGGCGCTTTCCGAAACTACCTCCGAGGTTGTTATTGAGGCGGTAAAGACCGCTAAAAAATACGGCACAATTGTGTCATACGACCTTAACTACCGCCCGTCGCTTTGGAATGACATCGGCGGAAAAGAAAAGGCACAGCAGGTTAATAAGGAAATCGCAAAATATATCGATGTTATGATAGGCAATGAAGAAGATTTTACAGCGTGCCTCGGCTTTGAAATTGAGGGCAACGACGAAAATCTTAAAGAGCTTAATATTGACGGCTATTACAAAATGCTTGGAGAAGTTTGTAAAGCGTATCCTAATTTCAAGGTTATTGCAACCACTCTTCGCACTGTTAAAACCGCCACTGTAAACGATTGGTCAGCAATTTGTTATGCGGACGGAACTGTTTACAACGGACTTTCATTCCCCGCTCTTGAAATTTATGACAGAGTAGGCGGCGGCGATTCATTCGCGTCAGGTCTTATTTACGGTCTTATGACAACGGGCGACCCGCAAAAGGCAGTAAACTACGGGGTTGCGCACGGCGCACTTGCAATGACAACACCCGGCGACACCTCAATGGCATCACTTAAAGAGGTAAATGCAATTGTAAACGGCGCAGGAGCCAGAGTACAAAGATAAAACTGATATAAAATAATACAGTGTAGGTCGGTGGATTGCTCCCGCCGATAATGAGAAATGATATTACATTATTACAAGGAGTTTTAACAATGGATAAAGAAAAAATAATTACCAGAATTCAGGACTGCGGAATTGTTGCGGTTGTCCGTGCAGAGTCGGTTGACAAGGCTGTGCGTATTACAGACGCTTGTATTGAGGGCGGAGTTGCCGCTATTGAGTTGACTTTTACCGTACCGCACGCAGATAAGGTTATTGAAGAGCTTGCAAAGCGCTATACTCCCGAGCAGATTATCCTCGGCGCAGGCACTGTTCTTGATGCACCGACAGCAAGAATTGCAATGCTTTCAGGTGCGGAGTACATTGTAAGTCCTGCACTTGACCTTGACACGCTTCACCTTTGCAACCGTTACAGAGTGCCGATGATGCCGGGTATTATGACTGTAACCGAGGGACTTACCGCTATGGAGAACGGCGCAGACATACTCAAGGTTTTCCCTGCTGATTTGTTCGGACCGAAGATTATCAAGGATATAAGAGGACCTATTCCTTATGCAAAAATTATGCCCACAGGCGGTGTTGATGCCGATAACGTAGGTGAATGGATTAAAGCAGGCGCTGTTGCGGTAGGCGCAGGTTCATCTCTTACAGCAGGAGCTAAAACAGGAGATTATAAGAAAATTACGGAAACGGGCAAACGCTTTATTGAAAACATTAAGCTTGCCCGTGCCGAAATGGCGGGGAAATAAACAGAATTTTATATAATATTACAAAATAGAGTTATCTGCAAAAAACGGATAGCTCTATTCTTATTTTAGGCTTGAAGATTTTTAATATAAGTGATATATTTATTGTATACAACTTTACGAAAGGCAGGGAGTTAATTGAAAAAAATACTGTCTGTGTTTTTATCTTTAATAACAATTTTATATGTATGCTCATTCCCTGTTTTCTCTCTTGTCAGCGGAAAATATTCGTATATTGTCGAGAACGGTAAAGCCGTAATAACGGGATATTCGGGTACGGATTCGGCTCTTTCAATTCCGAGCATGCTCGGCGGTTACTCTGTTTTTGCAATAGGCGAGGGTGCATTTAAAAACAATAAAAAGCTAACATCTGTAATTCTTCCCGAGGGCGTTTGCGAGGTAAGAGCAGATGCGTTTTACTCCTGTACTGTGCTTTCAAAAATAACATTGCCGTCAACAATTTTGAGGTTCGGCGAGAACGCAATTAAAAATACGGCTTATTACAATAATAAGTCCAACTGGACGGTAAGACCCGAAGGTTCAGGCGGTTCCGGCGGTATTACAATCGGCGGAGGACAGGAGACAATCCCGTGGGAGTTTATTAAGGCGAGCAAGCTTTCGTATCTTTACCTCAGCACGGTTCTTGTTGAGTGCTTTGTTGAGGGTGCATATTCTGTAAAATACGAAACAACTGTAATTGCGGACGGTGCTTTCAGCGGAGAAAAATTTAAAGAATGTAATTTATCTTCAAATATTGTCACAGTCGGTGCCCGTGCGTTTAAGGATTGTGTTTCTCTTTCAAAAATCACGCTTAATGACCGCTGTAGAATTTACGATGATGCATTTTTGAATACGTCAATTTATAATAACCCGTCAAACTGGATAAACGATTTTCTTGTCATAGGCGGCCGTGCCGTTGCATCAAAAAAAGATACTGAAGAATTAGTTGCAGGCGACGGTATAACTTGCATTTCGAACGGCATAATAGGAACAAAAAATGTTTATTTGCCAGAGTCGGTCGAATGTATTGACATTGACGCTTTCAGCGGAAAAACCTCGGTAATTTACGGCTTCGGCGGTTCTTACGCTGAAAGCTTTGCAAAT
Source organism: Ruminococcaceae bacterium UBA3329 (assembly GCA_002361875.1). Lineage (GTDB taxonomy): Bacteria > Bacillota > Clostridia > Oscillospirales > Acutalibacteraceae > Fimenecus. The sequence goes on along the minus strand of DERX01000045.1, from coordinate 25,937 downwards.
GAAAACGGATTTAAATTTGTGGATTTGAATGACATTATGCTCGGTGATATGGATTTTGACGGGACTTTGTCGCCAAACGATTACGCAATTTACCATACCTTTATTACCTGTTCTCACGAACTGACAAAATACGAAGAAATGGCGGCAGACCTAACCGCAGACGGTGCAATTGATGCGTTTGATGCAATTTATTTACAGCTTTTAATAAACGATAAAACCGCTACTGTTAAGGGTGATGTTAACGGCGACGGCAAAATTAACGGTAACGATTACATATTTCTATTAAATGTTGTAAAATGCAGCTGCGAAGGCATTGGCGAAAATTATCTTAAGCGTGCGGACATAAATTCTGACGGCACAATTGACGCTTTTGATGTAATTTATCTTGATTTATATCTTCACGGAAAGGTGAGGTTTTAATAAATGAGAGTTCTTGAAAATTTAGAACCTAAAAAAGTATTTGAATATTTTGAAGATTTGTGCTCGATTCCGCACGGCTCGGGTAACATAAAGGAAATCAGCGATTATTGCGTAAATTTTGCGGAAAAGCACGGATTAGAGTATATTCAGGACAAATGGAATAATGTAATCATAAAGAAAAATGCGAGCGCAGGCTATGAAAACAGCCCTACCGTTATTTTGCAGGGACATCTTGATATGGTTTGCGAAAAGACTGCCGCATCTAATATAGATTTTTTAAAGGACGGCTTGTCACTTCGATTGAACGGCGATTTTGTATCTGCGGACGGTACGACTTTGGGCGGAGATGACGGAATAGCCGTTGCGATGGCACTTAGTGTGCTTGATGACAATTCTGCTTTGCACCCACCGCTCGAGGTGCTTTTCACAACTGATGAGGAAACGGGAATGTACGGCGCAGACGGACTTGACGCATCGCTTTTAAACGGCAAAATTCTTTTGAATATTGACTCCGAGGACGAGGGAATTTTAACTGTCGGGTGCGCAGGCGGAGCGAGGGCGGAAATTGTAAAAACATTTAATTTTGAAGCGCCTGAAAAGACGAAAAAAATTGTAATATCGGGTCTTTTAGGCGGTCATTCGGGCGTTGAAATAAATAAAAACAGGCACAATGCAAATAAGCTTATGGCTGAATTTTTAAACCGTATACCTAATGTGAAATTGGCGGGCATTTCAGGCGGAGCAAAGGACAATGTCATTCCGAACAGGTGTGAATGTTATGTATATACCGACTGTGATTTAACAGAAAAGTCAAAACAGTTCATAAAAGATAAATACAGCGACAGCGACCCGAATTTGCAAATAACCGTAACCGACGGTGAAATGCTTCCCGTCATCGGCGAAAAAGGAACAAGAGAAATCATTGATTTAATCTGCGCACTTCCCAACGGTGTGCAGAAAATGAGCGAGCAGATTAAAGATTTGGTTCAGACTTCGTTGAATCTCGGTGTGCTGAAAATTGAAAACGATAATTTGTATTGCACATTTTCTGTCAGAAGCTCTGTAAATGCAGAAAAATTTGAGCTTTTAAAGAAGCTTGAAAATACAGCGAATGAATACGGCGCGCAGTATTCAGACCACGGGCATTACCCTGCATGGGAGTACAGAGAAAATTCACCTCTCCGTGACACAATGGTTAAAACCTTTGAGAAGCTTTACGGCGGAAAGCCTACCGTGGATGTTATTCACGCAGGTCTTGAATGTGGTATTTTCTGCGATAAAATCGACGGGCTTGACGCAGTTTCATTCGGACCTGATTTATTTGATATTCACACGGTGAATGAAAGACTTTCCGTGTCTTCAGTGCAAAGAACTTATGAATATCTTTGCGAAACGCTGAAAAATCTGAGGTAAAATAATGAATATAAAAGAAAGATTTTTAAAATATGTTTCATTTGAAACCACTTCCTGTGAAGAAAGCAAAACCGTTCCGTCCACAGAAAATCAAAGGGTGTTTGCCGAATATCTCAAAAATGAGCTTGAAAGCATAGGGCTTGAAAGTGTTCAGTTAGATGAAAACAGCTATCTTTATGCTTTTCTGCCTGCAAACAATGGCTCGGACAGCGCGATAGGTTTTATTTCGCATATGGATACTTCGCCCTCGGTTTCTGGCAAAGATATTTCTCCCGAAAGCGTTATTTACACGGGCGGTGACATTAAGCTTAAAAAATGCGGTGAAATAAGCGTTTCAGCGTATCCTTTTTTGCAGGATTTTGTCGGTCAGGAGCTTATTGTGACTGACGGAATAACGCTCCTCGGCGCAGACGACAAAGCGGGAATTGCCGAAATAGTCACTGCATGCGAATATTTAATAAATCACCCTGAAATCGAGCACAAGGGCATTGCCGTTTGCATAACGCCCGATGAAGAAATCGGCAGGGGAGCAGACTGTTTCGATTTCAGCAATTTCCGTGCAAAATGTGCTTATACTGTTGACGGCGGACTTTTGGGCGAAATAGAATATGAGAATTTTAACGCCGCATCGGCGCTCTTTACGGTAAACGGAATAAATATTCACCCCGGCGACGCAAAGAATAAGATGAAAAATTCGGTTCTGATAGCTTTAGAGCTTATGAACCTTTTCCCGAAAGCCGAAACTCCTGCCCACACGGAAAAGTATGAGGGATTTTATCATGTTTGCGGTATTACGGGCGATGAAACGAAAACAACGGTTAATATGATAATCCGTGACCACGATATGAATTTGTTTGAGAAACGGAAAAGCTTTGCTCAAAATGCGGCGGATTATATAAACTCGGTTTACGGCGAGAATACTGTTTCAGTGGAGATAAAAGACAGCTATTATAATATGAAGCCGAAGATTTTGCCACATATTGAGCTTATTAAGAACGCTGAAAAAGCAATGCAAAATGTGGGGGTAACGCCGAAAATCGTTCCGATAAGGGGCGGTACAGACGGCGCAAGACTTTCTTACGAGGGTCTTCCGTGTCCTAACCTTTCAACAGGCGGAGCAAATTTCCACAGTGTGCACGAATTTGTGTCCGTTGATTCAATGGCGAAAATGACCGAAGTTTTGATTGAGCTTGCAAAAATGTGAAAAAGCAGGGCATGGGCTTGCTCCTGCCGCTTTTGTTGCACTCACCCTGTAGGGAACGCATTATTGCGTTCTGCAAAATTAAGCTTTACTTATTCGGAACGAGAATTTGTAGGGGACGATGCCATCATCGTCCCGTTTTGTTAAGTTAAATAGAGAGTAGGGCGGGGGCTTGCTCCCGCCGTCGTTTACCCCTCATTAGTCACTCGTACCTCGCGACAGCTTCTCCCGAGGGAGAAGCCACATTTGCCTTCTCCTTGAGGAGAAGGGGGACCGCCTTGGCGGTGGATGAGGTGTTTTTATCATGGTGCGAGTGGCATCGTCCCCTACAATATGAATAACACAAAAGACCGAGCAGTAAATTTCAAACTGCTCGGTTTTTTGCGCATTTTAGGTTTTATTTTTCATCTGTTCTGTCAAGAAGATAGTCAACCGTAACGCCGTAATAATCAGCGAGCTTTATGAGCACCTCTGCCGTCAGCGCAATTACGCCCGTTTCGTATTGCGAATAAGTGTTCTGCGAAACATTAAGAATTTGCGCAATATCCTTTTGCCTTAAATCGTTATCTTCCCGAAGGTCTTTTAAATGTCTGAAAACCACAATAATCGCCATGCGATACAGCGGTTGCACAAAAATCTGTAAGAAAACAGCTGTGAAAGCACGGTATCGCTCCTTCCGTTATATTTTTCACTGTGTTAACTAAAGATTATTATGCAATATCTGTATTACAGATATTGACTTTTATCTGTAATACAGATATAATACGAGTATGAAAAGAAAAATACTGACAATTTTCATCAATATATTTTTGCCGCTTGCCGTCGGATTATGTATTTATTTACTGTTTTATAACGGAACATATCTTAATTCAATGTTCGGGATTGAATTGAACTTCAAGGCAAATTCCTTTTTTTGCATTTTTATGAAATCTTGGGCTTGCGATATATTATGGGCGTATTCGCTTACATATTCGCTGTACTTCGTTTTGTATGCTTTTAAAAACAGAATTTTATTTTCGGCTATTTTATCAATTTGTATTGCGACCGGTTTTGAGCTGCTTCAGCTTTTTGGAAAGGTTAACGGTACATTTGATATTTTAGATATAATATTTCAAATTGCGGCGGTGCTGTTAGCCGCAAGAGTAATTAAAAGGAGAGAAAAGATATGAAAAAACTTTTATCATTGGTTATGGCGGTTGTTGTTATATGTTCGTTTGTGCTTTTTGCATTGGGCAGCGGAAGTGATGCAGAAACGTCATCAAACGGCACGGGCACGGATGCTTCAAACACTAATGCTACGGCAGAGGTGCCTGTTTACGGTGTGGGCGAATCGGTCAGCGTTAAGACCTCCTCAGGAGAATATACCGTTAAAATCACAGGCGTTAAGGAAACTTCGGAAAGAAATGAGTATTCTGATGTTAAGGCAGACAGGGTAATACTTATATCTTATGAGTATGAAAATGTTTCATATACCAATGACCTTTCAGTCAGCGATATGAATATGAAGGTGTATGACAAAGACAGTAATTTACTTGAAACATATCCTGCAACAGAGGGAAAATACGGCTCGTCAGTGGGTACAGGCAGAAAGAGCAACGGCGTTGCCGCCTATGCGTTGAATAATGAAAACAGTTATATTGAAATAGATTTCTATGACAATATGTTTAATTCAAAAGCTGATTGCAGATTTAAAATTGAATGGAAATAAAATAAAACACGGGGACTCGTTTGAGCCCCCGCAATACTTTAATGATTTATATTTCAATTCCGTTTTCGCTTGCAATGAATTTTACAACGCTGTCGCTGTTGTTGTCGCCGATTATTATGTCGGCGATTTTTTTGACCTCTTCGGCGGCATTGCTGACGGCCACGCTTCGGTCGGCAATACGGAGCATCGGTATATCGTTAAGATTATCGCCGAAAGCGACTGCTTCATCGGCATTTATGTATTCTTTTACAAATTTAACCGCATTTGCTTTTGACGCCGTGTCCGCAAAAACCTCAAGTAACCACCCGTTTGTGTAACTGTCGGGGTAAAATGCAAAATTTATTCCGCTGACATTTTTAAGCTCTTCGGCAACGGGTAAAAGCAAATCTTTCGGCGCAAAAAAGTTGAAATAAACAGGATTTTGATTTTCGGGCAGTGTGTAAAGCGATTTTACCTTGTAAAACCTGCCGTCAAGCATAATCTTTCTTGTGTCAAAAAACCATTGCATTGCTCTCGTGTCAATACCCGTGCATTGAATTGAAAGAAATTCGCCGTCAAAAGTAAAAACATTCGGGTGCAGAGCATATCTTTCAAAAATATCAAGTACATTTTTATACGGCTCTTCGTCTATTTTGCAGTATTTTATCACTCGTTTTTCAGAGAAATCATATACAAAAACACCGTTCATAAGCACTGCAGGCGCTGAAAGGGGAATGCCCTTTAAAAGTTGCCCGCCCGTTATCATACTCCTCGCAGTTGCAACTGAAAAAAGCATGTCTTTTTCGTAAAATTCTTTTATTTTTGCGATTTCGTACTCGGAAAGTGTGGCGTCCGAGTGCAAAAGCGTTCCGTCTAAATCTGTTATGTATAATGTTTTCATAATGTCCCCCGTAATTCTTAATATTTATTTTACAGTACACACTAAAAAATGTCAAACCGTATTGCTTTTACCGCTCAAAAATGGTTTAATATATTAAAGTAATAAATGGATTGATTATTCAGTCAGTCCGGGGAGTGGTTTTATGGATTTTAAAACAGGGACGCTGATGTATTGCCTTGCTTTCGGCGTAATAATTTTTGTTGTTATTCAGTCTGCATTTTTTATGGCAAAAGCGTGGAAACGGGGCAAAGAAATCGGAATAGAAAAAGAAAAGATGAAGCAAACGGTAGTTTCAAGCGTGCTTTTCACAATCGCACCTGCAATTTCAATTTTGGCAACGGTTTTGGCGCTTGCCTCGGCTCTCGGAATTGTTCTTCCGTGGATCAGACTTTCGGTTATAGGAAATTTGGCTTACGAAACCGTGGCGGCTGAAAGCGCCGTAGGCGTTTTCGGCTCGTCGCTTGCAAATGAAATCAAAGACCCACAACAGTTTTCAACCATTGCGTGGACAATGACAATAGGCTCTTGCTTTCCGCTGGTGCTTTTGCCGATTCTTTGCAAAAAAATACACAAAGCAACTCAGAAAATTACATCAAAGAGCAGTACTTCAAATGCTCTCGGCGACATTTTAGGAGCGGCGGCGTTCATAGGAATTATTGCCGCATTTATTTCCCGTGCAGTTGCAGGCGTTCCGTCAGACGGTCCGTCGGCAGGGTTTATGTCCGTGTCGGTTCTTCTTTCCGCAATGATTTTCACAATAGCGCTCGATTATCTATGCAGAAAGAAGAATTTAACAAAGCTTGAGCCGTTCGTACTGCCTATTGCAATGTTCGGCGCAATGGGAATTGCCGTTTTGTTTACGCAAACACTGCCTGCGGAGCTTACGGAATTTACATGGAGATAAGGGGGAGAGAAAATGAAAAAAGAAAGAACTTATACCGAAAAAATACATCTTTGGGGCGCAGTTTGGTCTGTTGCGGCGCTTTTAGTGCTATTTTCCGTTCCGTTTATTTTCTCGGTTCATTATGACGCATTCCCCGAGCTTAAAACTCTTTTGAAAGCTCTCTCAACCGTTATAGCCGTTTATTGGACTACTGCAATTATTGAGGTTGTGACTTACACGCCAATGCTGGGAGCGGGCGGAACATACCTTTCGTTCCTGTCGGGAAATATTACAAATCTTAAACTCCCGTGCGCAATGAACGCAATGGAGCGAGCAAATGTGCGGGCGAACAGCGAAGAGGGCGAGGTAATATCTACAATATCCATAGCCGCGTCGTCAATAACCACAACGGTTATAATTGCCGTGGGCGTGCTTTTGTTTGCGCCTGTTTTGCCGAAAATCCTCGCCGAAGGCTCTGTAATTAAGCCGGCTTTCGAATATGTTGTTCCGGCTCTCTTCGGAGCGCTCGGTGCGTCATATTTTGCAAAGCATTGGAAAATATCAATTCTGCCGATTGCAGTCGGAATTATAATCTACATTTTCTCACCGTCAATGGCTGTGGGCACAATGATTTTTATTACGATTGTCGTAAGCATACTCGGAGCCCTCGGAATGTATAAGGCTAAAATTATAAAGTGAAAATCATATAAATGCAGTAGGGGACGACGACTCGGCGTCCCATGACAGATATGATATAAATTATATAATTATTTCGGGCAGCCGGGGTCGTCTGCCCCTACAATTTGAGGTTGTGCTTCAATATTGTCAAGACCATTTCACCTAAAACATTCAAAGGAAAATTATGAAAGTTGAAATAAAACAGGTGAGCGAAGAGAGAAAAGAAACGCTTGCCAATCTTTTAGAAAAATATAATTATGAGTTTTCGCAATATGATAAAAGGCAGTTCGGTGACAACGGACTGTTCGGGTATAAATATTTGAACAATTATTTTACTGACAGTGACAGATTTGCCTATTTTATTTATGCCGATAATTTGCTTGCAGGCTTTGCGTTGATAAACAAATATCACGAATGTGAAAGACCTATTGACTGGTCGATTGCGGAATTTTTTGTATCCTACAATTTCAGAAGACAGGGCGTTGCAACCGAAACAGTAAGACAGATATTTGGAATTCATAAGGGATATTATCATATTAAATATCACAAGAAAAATGAGGCAAGCGCCGTTCTTTGGAACAGCGTTGCAAAAAAATATTCAAATAACAGCTATGAGATATGCGTAGGCGATGAACCGTTTGACGACGGAACAGAGGCAACAGTGCTGTTTTTTGAAGTGAAATAAACATAAATGTTTATTTTAAAAAATTTATATGTCCGTTCTTCTCTGCCTTACGGCAAACCGTCGAACATGGACGAATTTTACCGTAACGCATTGATTTTACGGTAAAATAACCATAAAATCCGCCGTTTGGTATAGCCTTTCGGCGGATTTATTTTTTGCTCCGAATTTTACAGTATTTTTATTAAATTTTTTCAGTAAAATTCACTTGTAAATATTGTATTTTTAAATATTAAGTGATAAAATAATTCCGATTAAAACTAATTTTTGGGGAGGTATGTCCCAATGTCACTTGTACCGATGAAAATTCTGCTCGAAGAGGCGGAAAAACGGAATGTTGCAGTAGGCGCTTTTTCCGTCGGCAATATGGAAATGGTGATGGGCGCAGTTGCTGCAGCTGAGGAGCTTAATGTGCCGATAATCCTTCAAATTGCAGAGGTACGCCTTAAAAATTCACCGCTGGAGCTTATGGGACCGATGATGGTTTCAGCCGCAAAAAACGCAAAGGTGCCCATAGCCGTTCACCTTGACCACGGACTTAATTTTGAAACCGTGCAAAAGGCTCTTGAGCTGGGCTTTACTTCGGTTATGTTTGACGGCTCTATTCTACCTTTGGAAAAGAACATTCAGGAGGTTAAAAGAGTATGTGCCGAGGCGGCAAAATACGGCGCTACAACTGAGGCGGAGCTTGGCGTAGTCGGCGGTAATGAGGGCGAGGGCAAACAGCACGAAATCCTTTGCACCAATCCTGACGACGCAAGAATTTTCTGTGATGAAACGGGCGTTGATGCGCTGGCAGTTGCAATAGGCAATGCACACGGCAATTATCCCGTTTTGCCGTCACTTCGCTTTGATGTTCTTGACGACATAAACAAAACGGTTGACACTCCGCTTGTTCTCCACGGCGGCTCGGGAATAACCGATGAAATGTTCCGTCAGTCAATAATGCTCGGAATCCGCAAGATTAACATTGCGACTGCTTCATTTAACTGCCTTGCAAATTCTGCAAAGAGCTATTGCGACAGTCACGAGCAGGTGAATTTCTTTGACCTTTCAAAATCTGAGGCCGAGGGAGTTTACGAAAATGTAAAGCGCCATATTAAAATATTTGAGTTTATAGATTAAGATTAAGGGAGAATATCTAATGAAATATATTGAGTTTGATAATTCCAAGGAATTTGATTTAATACTTTTGGGCAGAGTTGCGGTTGACCTTAACCCCGTTGACTACTACTGCCCGCTGAATGAGAGCACAACCTTTAAAAGATACCTCGGTGGTTCGCCTGCAAACATTGCAGTAGGTCTTGCACGCTTAGGCAAAAAGGTAGGCTTTATTGCCCGTGTTTCCGATGACCAGCTCGGCAAATTTGTTACGGATTTCTTTGAAAATGAAGGAATTGACACCTCAAACATCAAAAAATGTGAAAACGGCGAAAAAATCGGACTTACATTTACCGAAATCAAATCCGAAACAGAAAGCTCAATTGTAATGTACCGTAACGAGGCGGCAGACTTAAAGCTTGAGGTTTCAGATGTTGACGAGGAGTACATAAAGAGAGGTAAGGCAATTCTCATTTCTGGTACTGCCCTTTGCGAAAGCCCGTCAAGAGAGGCGGCACTCAAAGCCGTAATGCTCGCCAAGAGAAATAATATTCCGGTAATTTTTGATATTGACTACCGCGCATACAATTGGAAAAATGATGACGAAATTTCAATCTACTATTCGTATGTGGCAAGAGAGGCGGACATCATTCTCGGCTCACGCGAGGAATATGACCTTACCGAAAAGCTTATAAAACCCGGTATGACAGACAAGGAAACTGCGGCATACTGGCATTCACAGAATGCTAAAATTGTAGTTATCAAGCACGGCAAGGAAGGCTCAACCGCTTATACAAATGACGGCGAAAGCTATAACATTAAGCCGTTCCCCGTAAAGCTGCTTAAATCCTTCGGCGGCGGCGATGGCTACGCAAGCGCATTCCTTTACGGTCTTTTTGAGGGCTTTGAAATTATTGACGCTCTTGAATTCGGCTCTGCTTCAGCCGCAATGCTCGTTGCATCTCACGCTTGCTCACAGGATATGCCTTCAGCGGATGCTGTGAAAAAATTCATCGCCGACGAAAAGGCCGAATACGGCGAAATGATAGCCCGTGCATAATTTCATATAGTACGCACTCTATAAAATTATGGTTTAGTATGTATAGCACGCATATATGCTCTCTCTTTGGAAAACAAAGTAGGGGATGACGACCTCGGCATCCCGAAATAAATATTTTAATTTATATAAATATTTTCACGGTGCATCGGGTCGATGCACCCTACAAGTAAGGGACGATGTCCAATCGTCCCAATGTGTTCGCAAGACACTTACTTCTGCATAGGATAAATCCATTCCCTCAGTCAGCTGCGCTGACAGTTCCCTCAAATATGGAGCGGACTCCTTAATTAGTGAGGAGAAGATATTATGAAAAAACTGTTTAAAAACAAAAAATTTAAAATATTTGTAATTTCCGTTCTTTGTGTCGGAATTTTGTGCGCTGGGGCAGTTATAGGAATAAACGCTTATATGATTTCTTACGTCAGCGATTATCTTATTGAGGCGGACGATTTAGGAAATTACAGTTTTGACTGCATAACGGTTCTGGGCGCAGGGCTTTGGGACGGAGAGCCGTCGCCGATGCTCAAAGAGCGTTTGGATTTTGCCCTTGAAGCGTATAAAACAGGATGCAGTACAAAATTCTTAATGTCGGGCGACCACGGGCGTGAAGATTACGACGAGGTAAATGCTATGAAGGACTATGTGGCGGAAAACGGCGTAGATAAAGACAGTGTTTTCCTTGATCATGCAGGCTTTTCGACTTACGAAACAATGTACCGTGCCCGTGATGTTTTCAAGGTGGAAAAAACTCTTATTATAACTCAGAAATACCATTTGTACCGCGCAGTTTACAATGCGAGAAAGCTGGGAATTGAGGCTTACGGTTTTGACAGGGAAGAGCTTCAGTATCCGATTTATAACGATTTAAGGGAATCGGCGGCAAGAGTAAAGGATTTCTTTTACTGTATAGCAGAGCCTGCTCCTACTTACCTCGGCGATGAAATTCCCATTAAAACGGCAAGCGCCGTGCTAACCGATGACAAAACAAAAGTGTAGCAGTAAATATGAGGTGTTTTGTGTTTAACTCCGTATTTAATGAAATGAGAGATTTATTTCAAAATCTCAATTCATCGCAAAGTATGTTATATAAAGCGGTTATAATTTGGTGCGTCTATTTGCTTATACGTAATATTCCGTCAATAATAACGGCGGTTGCATTAGTCAAAGAGGCTAAAAGGCATAATTACAATAAAACCGTTTGCGGTTTACTGGGGTATGCTTTTCCGATAATTGCTCCGATTGGTTTCTTTTTGGTAGTAAAATACAGCGAAAGGCAAATCACCTATTCCGAGAAAAAGGGTATTTCGGGGAGAACGGTAATTACATTTTTTGTTTCCGCGATAATAATAGTTATTTCGTTTGTTTTGGCCTTTACTTCAACGGTTGTAGGCATCGGCAGTTTTATAAGATCTTCTCTTACTGATGAGCATTTAAAAACATATTATGACAAAATGGGCAATGAGTATCACGAATTGGATACAACAATAGATATGTATGACCGTGACGGGAATAAATATGTTTATAAAATTGACGGATTGTTTGACCCTGCCAAGTATGTCGATGAAAAAGGTAACGAATATGATGCCGACAGGTGCTTTATTGATTCCGAGGGCTGGTTTGTTTACGATTATGGCGGCTCATTTAAACTTGACGAAAGCTATGAACAATATATTTGTTATAGATTTACAGACGGCGACGGTAATAAATATTATCAGCTCGGAACCTTAACCTTTGAAATGAATGAGGACGGAGAAATCTATGCTTATATGGGAAAAGCTATCCAAAAACTTGATTTTACAAATTGATAAATTAAGGTGATAAATATGTACGAAAATCCTAAATTTAATGAAAACAACGAAAAAATTCTTTGCGAAATGGGCGGAAAAAACGCCGATATGCTAATGGACATTAAGGTTAAAATCTTGAAAGCAGGCGAAGAAATTACTTTTTGCGAGAAAGAAAACGAAACCGCAATTCTTTTAATGGCGGGTGATGTTGACTTTGCTTTTGACGGCAAGACTGAAAGAGCAGTTCGCAGAAGTCCTTTTCTTGATAAAGCTACAGCAATTCATTTTGCAAAGGGCAATACCGTGACAGTAAAGGCAAATGCAGAATCAAGAATTGTAATTGAGCAGACTGACAATGAAAATGAGTTCGGTGTTCATTACTATAAGGGCGAGGATATGACCGTTCAGCATTTCGGCGCTGACCAGTGGGACGGCACTGCCGACAGGCAGGTGTTAACGGTTTTTGACTATGAAAATGCGCCCTATTCAAATCTTGTTTTGGGTGAGGTTTTCCATAAACCCGGTTGCTGGACCAGCTATCCGCCCCATTTCCACCCTCAGCCGGAGGTTTATTATTACGAATTTGAGAAGCCGCAGGGCTTCGGCGTCGGCTTTAACGGCGACGACTGCTATAAAGTAGGGGATAAAGGCTGCCTTTGCATTACGCCTATGCACACTCATCAGCAGGCGGCAGCTCCCGGCTACAAAATGTGTTATGTTTGGATGATTCGCCATTTGGACGGTGACCCGTGGATTAAAACACGAATTGACGCACCCGAACACAAATGGCTTTTAGACGAGAAATAAGGAGGTTTTTACTTTGGCTATTATGACAACGGCACAGGCACTAGTTAAATTCCTTGACAATCAGTATGTGTCTTTTGACGGCAAGGAAACAAAATTCGTTGACGGTATTTTCACAATATTCGGTCACGGAATTGTTTGCGGACTCGGCGAGGCACTGGATTCCGACAGAGGCGGTCTTACTGTTTATCAGGGCAAAAATGAGCAGGGCATGGCGCACGCCGCAACAGCCTTTGCAAAACAGAATAACAGAAGAAAGATTATTGCCTGTTCTTCCTCAATAGGACCGGGAGCCGCTAATATGATAACAGCGGCGGCAACGGCAACGGTTAACCATGTTCCGCTTTTGCTTATCCCTGCGGACGCATTTTCAACCCGTCAGCCGGACCCTGTTCTTCAGCAGTTTGAACAGATAAATTCACTTGCAACAACTACCAATGACGCTTATAAAGCTGTTACAAGGTATTGGGACAGAATAGCCCGCCCCGAACAGCTTATGTCCGCTATGATTAACGCAATGCGTGTACTTACCGACACTGCCGAAACAGGCGCTGTGTGCATTTCTATGCCGCAGGATGTTGAGGGTGAAAGCTATGATTTCCCAGACGAATTTTTACAGAAAAGAGTACACAGAATTACAAGAATTGCACCGTCAGCAGAAGAAACACAGGATATTGCGAAAATTTTTCTTGGTGCTAAAAAACCGCTTGTTATTTGCGGCGGCGGCGTAAGATATTCCGAGGCAGGCGAGGCTCTTGAAAACTTCTGCAAGGAGTTTAATATCCCGTTTGCTGAAACACAGTCGGGCAAAACCGCTTGCCATTCAAGCAACGAATATAACCTTGGCGGACTCGGCGTTACGGGCAACAGTGCGGGCAATGTAATTGCGAAGAACGCTGATGTAATCCTCGGCGTCGGCACAAGATTTTCCGATTTCACAACAGGCTCAAAATCGCTTTTCAGAAGTGACGCAAAGGTGCTTACGATTAACACATCACGCTTTGATGCATACAAGCTCGGCGCAGTGAAATTAGTCAGCGACGCAAAGCTCGGAATTCTCGCTCTCGGCGAAATTCTCAAAGCAAACGGATACAAGTCAGGCTATACAGATGAAATTGCAACTGCGCGCAAGGAATGGGCAGATGAATATGCAAGACTTGCCGCCTATAAATATGACGAAAACTTTGAGCCGCTCATTAAAGCGAGAGATGAGAGAACAATTCCCGAATTTGCCGAGAAAATGGGCACAATTACTCAAACTGCGGCAGTCGCAAAGGTTCGTGAGCTTATACCTGCAGATGCTGTTTGCGTAGGTGCGGCAGGCTCGCTCCCCGGTGATTTACAGAGAATGTGGACTTCGGACAGCCTTTATTCCTACAATATGGAATACGGCTATTCCTGTATGGGTTACGAAATTGCAGGCGCATTCGGCTCAAAGCTTGCAGATCCTTCTAAAGAAGTGTATGCAATGTGCGGTGACGGAAGCTATTTAATGCTTCATTCAGAGCTTATCACTTCAATTCAGGAGAAGAAAAAAATCAATGTTCTTCTCTTCGACAACAGCGGTTTCGGCTGTATTAACAACCTTGAAATGTCAAACGGCATAGGTAACCTCGCAACGGAGTTCCGCTTCCGTGATGAGAACGGCAATTTGCTCGGTGACCTTGTTCCGATTGATTTCGCAAAAGCGGCAAGCGGCTACGGTGTTAAGACCTACACTGCAAGAACAATGGAAGAGTTAGAATTTGCAATTATTGATTCTCAAAAGCAGACAGTTTCAACTCTTATTGACATTAAGGTATTGCCAAAATCCATGACAGACGGCTACGGCGCTTGGTGGAATGTAGGCGTTGCAAGCACATCACAAAATGAAGCCGTTCAAAAGGCTTATTTGAATAAAAAAGAAAATCAGGAGAAAGCGAGAAAGTATTGATATGTTAGACAAAAACAAAGTAAAACTCGGCATTGCGCCGATAGCATGGACAAATGACGATATGCCCGACCTGGGAGCTGAAAACACTTTTGAACAGTGCATTTCCGAAATGGCACTTGCAGGCTTTACGGGCTGTGAGGTCGGCAATAAGTACCCGAGAAATGACATTCCCGCTCTTAAAAAGGCTCTGGCACTTCGCAATATGCAGATTTGCAATGCATGGTTTTCATCATTCCTTGTTACAAAGCCTTACGAAGAGGTTGAAAAGGATTTTGTAGAGCACATTACATTCCTTAAGGAAATGGGCGCAAAGGTTGTCGGAATTTCAGAGCAGAGCTATTCAATTCAGGGTACAGACAAGTCAATCTTCGAGGAAAAGTATGTTATGAATGACGAAGAATGGGACAGACTTTGCACAGGAATCAATAAGCTCGGAAAAGTTGCAAAGGATATGGGTATTAAGCTTTGCCTTCACCACCATATGGGCACGGTTGTTCAGACTGAGGCTGAGGTTGACAGGCTTATGGCAAATACAGACCCCGAGGTTTTCGGACTTCTCTTTGACTCCGGTCACCTTGCATACTGCGGTGAGGATTATATGTCGGTTCTCAAAAAGTATGCCGACAGAATTTACCATGTTCATCTTAAAGATATTCGCCCTGAAATGGTACAAAAAGTTCGTGATGAGCATTTAAGCTTTTTGCAGGGTGTAAGGCTCGGTACCTTTACAGTACCCGGCGACGGAGCTATTGACTTTAAGCCGATTTTTGAAGTTCTTGAAGAAACAGGCTATGAGGGTTATGTTCTTGTTGAAGCTGAACAAGACCCTGCAATTGCAAATCCGCTTGAATATGCAATCAAGGCTCGTGCGTATATAAGAGAAAAAGCAGGTTTATAATCACTGCAAAATTTAGGCTACATATTAAAAAATATTTCTAATTAAGTAGGGGTCGACGACTCGGCGACCCGTTGCATTTTAAATCCAATTCCATAAAGGAGAAAACAAAAATGGTTGAAAAATTAAAGTATTTTGTCAACGGTGAATTCCGTGACTCAAAGACCGACACCTGGTATGACCTTCACAACCCCTCAACAGGAGAGGTAACAGGTCAGGCACCCTGCTGCACAAATGATGAAGTTTTAGAGGCTATTGCGGCGGCAAAGGCGGCTTACCCCGGCTGGAGAGCAGTTCCCGCAATCAAGCGTGCGCAGATTCTCTACAAAATCCGTGACCTTATCATTGAAAATATGGAAGAGCTGACAATGTGCGTTGCAAAGGAAAACGGCAAGGTTTGGGGCGAAGCAGAGGGTGACGTTCTCAAGGCTAAAGAGGGCACAGAGCTTGCAACTCAGGTTCCGTCGCTTATGATGGGCGAGAGTATGATGGACGCATCAAACGGCTATGACACAGTTAAATACCGTGAGCCTCTCGGCGTTTTTGCAGGTATTGTTCCCGTTAACTTCCCCGCAATGATTCCTTTCGGCTGGATGGCTCCCACTTGCATTGCTTGCGGTAATACAATGGTATTAAAGGCGGCATCTCTTACACCGAAAACAGCTATGATGTTCGCAAAGATTTATAAAGAAGCAGGCGTTCCCGACGGCGTTATCAACATTGTTACCTGCTCAAGAAATGAAATCAACACAATTCTTGACCATCCCGATGTTAAGGGTATTACATTTGTTGGCTCAACACCCGTTGGCCTTAAAATTTACCAGAGAGCCGCTGCGGCAGGCAAGCGCTGTCAGGCTCTTTGCCAAGCAAAGAACCACGCTCTTGTTATGTCTGACTGCGCACTTGAAAGAACTGTTGCAGGCGTTATAAACTCAGCTTACGGCTGTGCAGGTCAGCGTTGCATGGCGCTTTCTGCATGCGTTGTCGAAGAGGCTATTGCTGATAAGTTTGTTGCAGAGCTTAAAAAGCAGGCTGAAAAGATTAAAGTCGGTCCGTCTTGGGATAAATCCTCAAAGCTCGGCCCGATTACATACGAAAAGCATTATAAAGAAGTTCTTGCCGACATTGACAAGGGTGTTGCAGAGGGTGCCCAGCTTGTCCTTGACGGCAGAAACTGCACTGTTGAGGGTTATGAAAACGGCTATTTTGTAGGCCCCACAATCTTTGACCATGTCACAGAGGATATGACAATCGGCAGAGATGAGGTATTCGGTCCCGTTCTTTGCATTAAGCGCTGCAAGAACTTTGAAGAAGGCCTTAAAATGATGAACGACAACCCCTATGCAAACGGCTCTGTTATTTACACTCAAAGCGGCTATTTTGCACGTCAGTTTGCACGCTACACAGACGGCGGACAGGTCGGCATCAATGTAGGTATTCCCGTACCCGTTGGTTTCTTCCCGTTTTCAGGTCATAAGCAGTCCTTCTTCGGCGACCTTCACTGTCTCGGCAAGGACGCATACCGTTTCTTCACAGAGTCAAAGGCAGTTACCACACACTGGTTTGACGAAGAGGAAAAGACAAATACTAATGTATCTACCTGGGACGGCACAATTTAATTTTGGTGATTTTTCCGTTAATAGTGTAGTACTACGGTTGTCTCTCACCGTAAAATCAACCGCACATAATGTAGGGCGGGGGCTTGCTCCCGCCGCAAAATCAGTTACCAAACTTTATATAGTATGAAAAATAATGAACTACCCAAATTTCCAAAACGAAAGCACCCGAGACTAAAAAAATATGATTACAGCTCAAACGGGTATTATTTTGTTACAGTTTGCTGTAAAGATATGCGGTGCTTTTTTGGAAAAATCACGCATAATGCAGACAGTGCAGGGCGTCTTGCTTCTACTGTTAAATCAACCGCAAATAATGTAGGGCGGG
The DNA here is from genome assembly GCA_002361875.1 of Ruminococcaceae bacterium UBA3329. Lineage (GTDB taxonomy): Bacteria > Bacillota > Clostridia > Oscillospirales > Acutalibacteraceae > Fimenecus. The sequence goes on along the minus strand of DERX01000045.1, from coordinate 8,548 downwards.
GGCTTGCTCCCGCCGAGAGACAATACCAAGATTCCGTATTATCCCTTTCGGTTTACGGTCGAATTGCAGAAAACCAGTTGTTTGCATTGGAAAAAAGATATGATTTTGTAACAATTGATAAATTTGTAATTATGCCTAATCATATTCACGCAATAATTATTTTGGATGGTGCGGCGGGAGCAAGCCCCCGCCCTACTCTGTCGGATATAATATGTGCGTATAAATCTTTAACCACTCGAAACTGTAATAAAATTGCAAACTGCACAGGTAGGCAAATATTTCAAAATTCATTTTATGATAGAGTTATCACAAGTGAAGAGGGGTATTTTGAAGTTTGGCAGTATATCGACGAAAATCCACGAAAGTGGCAAAATGATGAATATTATTTTTAGGAGGAAAAAATTATGTTAAAAATCGGCATTATAGGTGCAGGCCGTATCGGCAAAGTGCATCTTGAATCAATCTCATACCATGTAAAGGGTGCTGAAGTTGTTGCAATGGCAGACCCCTTTATGAATGACGAAACAAAAGCTTTCATTGAGGGCTTCGGCGTAAAGAAAATTTACACCGATTACAAAGAAATCATAAACGACCCTGAAATTGACGCTGTTCTTGTTTGCTCGTCAACAGACACTCATGCGCCCATTTCAATTGAGGCTATTAACGCTGGAAAGCATGTTTTCTGCGAAAAGCCCCTTGCAAATACTGTTGACAAGATTCTCGAAATTGCAGAAGCTCTTAAGGCTCACCCCGAAATTAAATTCCAGGTCGGCTTTAACCGCCGTTTCGACCACAACTTCGCCGCAGTCCGCAAGGCTTATGACGAGGGCAAAATCGGTGACGCTCAGATTCTTAAAATCACTTCCCGTGACCCGCAGGCACCGCCCGTTGGCTATTGTGCCGCAAGCATTTTCCTTGATATGACAATTCACGATTTTGATATGGCTTGCTTCCTTACAAACAGCGATGTTGAAGAGCTTTATGTTTATGCAGACGCTCTTATTAACCCGTCAATCCGTGAATACGGCGATTTTGACACTGCTATTATTTCTCTTAAAATGGCTAACGGCGCTCTTGCTGTTATCGACAACTCACGCCAGGCAATGTACGGCTATGATCAAAGAGCAGAGCTTTTCGGCTCAAAGGGAATGGTTGCAACATCAAACGATACGCTTTCATCAGCAGTTATTTCAACGGTTGACGGTGTAACAGGCGAAAAGCCGCTCTATTTCTTCCTTGAAAGATATATGGAGAGCTTCTCGGAAGAGGTTAGACAGTTTGTAGCTGCTGTTGAGAATAACACAGATACTCCCGTTGGAATTCACGCAGGATTGCAGTCTGTTAAAATCGCTCTTGCCGCTGAAAAATCGGCAAACGAGGGCAGACCGGTTAAGCTTTCAGAGATTAACTGAGTAGTTTGTCAGTAAATTATAAAAAACACGGTACCGCTTGATACCGTGTTTTTTTGCGTATCTTAATTTAACTGTCAGTCAACAAGGTCTTGATAATACAGGTCAAGGTAAATTGCGTCAAAAGCGTCAATTATGCCGTCGCCGTTCATATCCGCCGCCGCAAACTGTGCTTTGTCGCTATAAGACTCCTGTTTGCACATTACAATATTACGAACTGCATTGTAATCAGATAAATCTACTTTATTATCTTTATTGACATCGCCGTTGCGTACAATTGTATATGTTTTTGAAACTGGACTTGTAATGATTACTTTCCCGCCTGTTGTTACACCCGTAACAGTCGCCGCATTAGTTGATGGGGCATTATGCGACCATCCTGAGTAGGTACAAATAATCTGTTGATTTGCAACAGCGTCTTTCGGGATAAATATAAAATTTCTTGTATTGTCGAATGAGGCTTCCGAGTTCCACATCTGAATAATGCCCGTGTAGCTTTGCGTAGAAATAGTAGGGTAAGTCAGTGCAAAATCAGATTCTCTAAAATGCGCACCTGTGTTAATATGATTTCCTTCCGATTCCGTGCCGTTGCCGAATTTTGTGTTTTCGGAAACTGTATTGATGCTTTCACTGCCCGTAAGAAAATAATTATAGTCAATTCTGGTAACTTGGTCGTCCCAGGTTACATCCATTCCGTACCACTTGCCGTCATCCATTCGAACATAATTCCATTTGTGCGCACCGCCGTTGCCTGTTCCTACAACGAGTAGGCAGGGAATATTCTCTCGGTCGCAAAGAAGTTTAAATGCCTCTGCATACCCTTCGCACACAGCTTTACCGTTAAGGAATACGCCTGTCGGCTGGTAAGCCATGGCACACTCTGTGTAGGTGGTCATCTTGCAAATACTGTCATGAATGTACTTAACCTTTTCATATCTTGCAGTGCCTTTAACATCAAAACTGTCAACAGCCGCCATAAGCTGATTATAGCAGCTTATTACCGTGTCACAGTTTGCGTAACTCCCGGTGTCAAACGGAAGCAAAAGAGTAAAGTTTTTAACATAATATTTTCCCGAATCGTTAGTAGAATAGTTACAGGAGTATGAAAAACCGCCTAACCAAAAGTATTCGGGAAAATCATCAATTGCGGCGGTCATAGCACCGATAACGGCTGTAGTGACATCATTTTGTCTGGTGTCATAATTTACTAAAAAAGCGCCGTCGGGAAATTTAACCTGAATTTTGAAAACAGGTATAGTTTGAGCTTCGTCAGAGTATGACGGCTCGCCTAAAAGCCCGCCTTTATATTTGCTGATTAAATCATAAATTAATTTTTGACTGTCAGTAAGAAAATTTCTGAATTTGTAGCTGCTACCGGAATAAAACATATTAGGCTGAACAAAATCAGTATTTTTCTTCGGAAAATAGTATTCGTCCTCTAAAGCCTCAAAGGTGTACCATTCACTTTGGCGTTCAAGCCCTAAAGCTAACGGTGAAACAGTAAGAGTCGTTGAGAAAAAGAGAACAGACAGTAAAACACAAAATATTCTTTTCATAATATATTCAAACTTAAAATTATTTTTGTTCAAGGAATGATGAAAGCTCATCCATAAACGCATTAACATCTTTAAAGTGCTTGTAAACCGAAGCAAAACGAACATATGCCACTTCATCAATTTCTTTGAGCTTTTCCATTACAAGCTCGCCGATTTTAACACTTGAAACCTCACGGTCAAGTGAGTTTTGAAGAGAAACCTCAATTTCGTTTACAGCATTTTCAATTGTATCCATAGAAACGTGGCGTTTTTCACAGGCTCTCATCATACCTCTTGTAAGCTTGTCACGGTCAAATGCCTCACGGGATTTGTCCTTTTTAACAACCAAAATCGGAACGCTCTCAATTATTTCATAGGTTGTAAATCTTTTAGCACATTTCATACACTCTCTGCGCCTGCGAATTCTTTCGCCCTCGTCTGTAGGGCGTGAGTCAATAACCTTGCTTTCTTCATATCCGCAAAACGGACATTTCATAAAATCACCCCTAACACTATTGTTGAAGGCTCTTGCTTTTTCTATAATTATAACACATTTTTCCCGAAATTTCAAGCACTTGTGTAAAGTCTACAAAAAATAACGTGAAAAGCCTCGGAAATTTCGCAAATACATATTGACAAACGCTTAGAGATGTGTTACAATATATAGGAATTGATAGAGGTGCGGATAAAAATAGTAGCGCGGCGGACGTTCAAAAGCGTCGGGTGTTTTCGGAAACGGCAGCGCGAAAGGTGAATCCGCCGAGGAGCACGCGTTCCGAAACGCGCTGATTCCGGTTGTGCGTGAAATACGCGTATGACTGTCATCGACTTGCTTGATGGAGCGCTATCGCAATATTTGATGCTCTATACAAGATTTGCCGATGAAAAGTTCTCATCGGTCTTTTATTTTGTATTATAAAGAAAGGAAACAATTATGAAAAAGCAATTTAATGTCGGAATAATCGGCGCAACGGGAATGGTGGGGCAGCGCTTCGCTACTCTGCTGGAAAACCACCCGTGGTTTCACGTGACCGCGCTTGCGGCGTCCTCCAGAAGTGCCGGCAAAACCTATAAGGAGGCGGTAGGCTCTCATTGGCTTATGGACACTCCCATGCCCGCAAGCATGGCGGATATCGTCATCGACGACGCGACCGCGGACATCGACAAGGTGATCTCAAAGGTAGACTTCGTGTTCTGCGCCGTAAATATGAAAAAGGATGAGATAAAGGCTCTTGAGGAGCAGTACGCAAAGAAGGAGTGCCCCGTTATATCCAATAACAGCGCGAACCGCTTCACTCCCGACGTGCCTATGATGATCCCCGAGGTAAACCCCGACCACGCGGCTATTATCGACGCGCAGAAAAAGCGCCTTGGCACAAAGCGCGGATTTATCGCGGTAAAGTCCAACTGCTCTATACAGAGCTATGTTCCCGCGCTTTCGCCGCTGCGCAAATTCGGTATCACCGAGGTACTCGCCTGCACATATCAGGCTATCTCGGGCGCGGGCAAGACGTTTGAAACATGGCCCGAAATGGTGGATAATCTTATACCGTTTATCGGCGGCGAGGAGGAAAAGTCCGAGCAGGAACCGCTTAAGGTATGGGGACACATCGAGGGCTCGGAAATAGTAAAGTGCGAAAAGCCGCAGATCACCACGCAGTGTTTGCGCGTGCCCGTATCGAACGGTCACTTTGCGGCAGCGTTTGTAAGATTTGAAAACAAGCCCACTATCGACGAGATCAAGAAAATCTGGGCAGAGTATAAAGGCGAGCCGCAGGAGCTTAACCTCCCGTCCGCTCCGAAACAGTTCCTCAACTACTTTGAAGAGAACGATATGCCCCAAGCAAAGCTCCACCGCAATCTTGAGGGCGGTATGGCGATATCTATCGGCAGACTTCGCCCCGATACTCAATACGACTACAAGTTCGTTTGCCTGTCACACAACACGCTGCGCGGAGCTGCGGGCGGCGCAGTGGAAATGGCGGAGCTTCTTGCCGCTAAGGGCTACCTTGATTGATGGGTTCTTTTTGACGAAAGGAATTTTTCTATGAGTAACAAAACTATTTTCACGGGGTGTGCTACCGCTATCGCTACGCCGATGAACGCGGACGGTTCAATTAACTACGATGAATTCGGCAGACTTATAGACTTTCAAATAGACAACGGCATTGACGGTCTTGTTATCTGCGGAACGACCGGCGAAAGCGCGACTATGACCGACGAGGAACACCGCGAGGTCATTCGCTACGGTATTGAGCGCGTAAACCACCGCGTTCCCGTTATAGCGGGCGCGGGCAGCAACGATACCGCATACGCCGTTGAGCTTTCCAAAGAGGCGGAGAAAATGGGCGCCGACGCGCTTTTGCAGGTGACCCCGTATTATAATAAGACTTCGCAGCGCGGACTTGTTAAGCATTTTACGACAATTGCGGACGCGGTGAATATTCCGATAATGCTTTATAATGTTCCGTCGCGCACGGGCTGCAATATCGGCATCGACGCGTACATCGAAATGTCAAAGCACCCCAATATCACGGCGGTAAAGGAAGCAAGCGGCAATATGAGTACTATAATGGCGATATCCGCTTATACCGATCTGGGTATTTATTCGGGCAACGACGACGAGGCTCTGTGCTGTCTGGCGCTCGGCGGCAAAGGACTGATTTCCGTTACGTCAAACGTTGCTCCGCACGAAAAACACGACGAGATAAAGCTGTACCTTAACGGTAAGCGTGAGGAGGCTCTTGAAGCGGCGCGAAAGCTTTTGAAATTGGATAAAGCGATGTTTATGGACGTAAACCCCATTCCCGTAAAGGAAGCGCTGAACATTATGGGCTTTAAGGCGGGCGAGTGCCGTCTGCCGCTCTGCTCTATGAGCGATGACGGCAAGGCGAAGCTCAAAGCCGTTATGAGCGAAATGGGGCTTGTAGATATTATAAAGTAACGTTTCCCATATCGGGAAAATCGTAAGAAAGGACGTACAAAATGGTCAATATTGCCATTACAGGCGCTTGCGGACACATGGGACGCGTTATCGCGGAAATTATCGGCGAACGCTCCGACTGCTTGGTATGCGCGGGAATAGACAAAGCCGGCGAGCCTTACGGCGGGTTCCCAATTGTAAACAGCGTGTTCGATCTGGCTCAGAAGCCCGATGTTATCATAGATTTCTCGCACCCGTCGGCTCTTCCCGATCTTTTGAACTACTGCAAAATGAACTCCGTGCCGCTGGTTATCGGAACCACGGGCTACTCGGACGAGGAAAAAGCGCAAATCACAACGGCAAGCGCCCAGATTCCCATATTCTTTACGTTCAATATGTCGCTTGGAATAAACTTGCTTGCGGAGCTTGCGAGAAAGGCGGCGCAGGTGCTTGGCAGTCAGTTCGATATTGAAATAGTCGAAAAGCACCACAACCGCAAGAAAGACGCGCCGTCGGGTACGGCGATAATGCTAGCCGAGGCGATAAACGACGAACTTGACAACAGCAAGCGATATGTTTATGACAGGCACTCAGTGCGCAAACCGCGCGACAAGGAAGAAATAGGTATGCATTCGATCCGCGGCGGCACGATAGTCGGCGAACACGATATCATTTTCGCGGGACACGACGAGGTCATAACGCTGTCTCACCAAGCGCAATCCCGCGAGGTGTTCGCTGTGGGAGCGGTAAACGCGGCGGTGTTCCTTGCGGGAAAGCCCGCGGGGCTGTACGCTATGGGCGATCTGATCAAATAAGCGACTTATGTCTGTTCCGGGTTTACAGAAATGATTTGATACTAGAATTTTTCCCTCCCCGCGGAGAGGGGAGAGAAAAAAGGATAATTTGTCTGCTTTTAATAAGAAATTAGTATGAGAGCGCTTAAAAGGAGAATAAGATGAACATTGAGGTAACCGAAAACGTATCTGCGGTATCGTTCAACAACGTTCCGCTTAACAAGACCATAATGGAGGACACGCTGAAAATAGTCGCAAAGGCAGGGGTCAGCGTTGATATGATCTCGATGACCGCGCCCACTCAGGAAATATTCAGCTTTGGGTTCACGGTAAACGACGAGGATATGCCGAAGCTGCTAAGCTCGGCGGGCGAGCTTAAGGCAAGCGGCTGCGTTTCTCCGATGATAAACAGCGGCAACAGAAAAATCGTTATCAAGACGGGCGTTATGACGAACTCTATCGGATTTGCGGCAAGAGTTTTTGAGATACTGAACTCTCTCGAAGCGATGATACTGATGATAACGACAAGCGTTGACGAAATATCGGTGCTTATCCGCGATGCTGA
>DERX01000045.1:0-1049 GCA_002361875.1 Ruminococcaceae bacterium UBA3329 | reverse complement strand
GACGCCGACGCGGTGGTCTCCGCGTTTGAGAAGGAGTTCGGCTGATGATAAGCGGCAGATTGCTTTTACTTGCCGCTGCGGCGGACTCGGCTATATCGGACGCGGCAAGCACGGTCTCCGAAACGACCTCCGGCACGGAAAGCGTCGCTCCGACGCTTGGAGACACAGTAGATAACCTCGTTGAACACCCGCAGGAAACGCTGTCAGCTATCGGCGAGTTTTTCGGAAATATGGGCAAAGCTATTGTGGGAATGCTGCCGAAGGTATTATTCGCGGTCGTTGTGCTGATAGTCGGCATTATAGTCACAAAGCTGGTGCTTTTCGGTCTGTCGAAGGGGCTTGGAAAGTCCAAGCTTGACCTCACGGTAACGAAATTCACCACGCAGGTCGTAAAGATCGTGCTATATACGCTGCTGCTTACCATAGTGCTGAGTATGTTGGGAATTCCCGCGACTTCGGTAGTCACCGTTATAGGCACGGCGGGCGTGGCGATAGGTCTTGCTTTGCAGAATTCGCTCTCGAACATCGCGGGCGGATTTCTGCTGATGATAAACAAGCCGTTCAAGATCGGCGACTACATAATAACGAACGGCGTTGAAGGCACGGTCGCGCAGATCTCGATACTCTACACGCGCCTTGATTCGATCACCAATCAAGCGATATTCATTCCGAACGGTATGGCGGTGAACGCCACGATAGTCAACAACAACACCAACGATAACCGCCGCCTTGAAATGCTGTTCTCGATCTCCTACGACAACGATTTCGGCAAGGCAAAGGAGCTTATCGAAAAGATCCTTAACGCTCACGAGGGAATACTTCACGAGCTGCCGCTGCTTGTCGTGATGAAAGAGCACGCCGCAAGCGCGATAGTCATTCTGGTGCGTGCGTGGTGCAAGACCGACGAGTATTGGGACATTTACTTCGACCTAAACGAGAAAGTCCGCGCGGCGTTTATTGAAAACGGTATCGAGATACCGTATGACCAGCTGGACGTGCATATTAAAGAACAATAGTTTGAAGCCCCCGAATAGAAAATCGGGGGCTTA
>DERX01000052.1:18082-18634 GCA_002361875.1 Ruminococcaceae bacterium UBA3329 | reverse complement strand
ATTTAGCACTCAAAAGAGTAGAGTGCTAAATAAATATTCAATCTTTTCAGGAGGTAATATAAAATGACTATTAAACCGCTTGCAGACAGAGTTGTACTTAAGCCCTGTGAAACGGAAGAAACGACAAAGAGCGGAATCGTTCTTGCAGCAGCCGCACAGGAGAAGCCGCAGGTTTTTGAGGTAGTAGCAGTTGGCCCCGGCGGAGTTGTTGACGGTAAGGAAGTTACAATGTATGTAAAAGTAGGGGATAAGGTAATCTCCGGTAAATACGCAGGTACAGAGGTTAAGGTTGACAGCGTGGAATACACGGTAGTCCGTCAGTCTGAAATTCTTGCAATAGTTGAATAAAGGAGTAATTATAGTATGGCAAAACAGATTATTTACGGCGAAGATGCCCGCAAGGCTTTGCAGGCAGGTATTGACAAACTCAGCAATACAGTTAAAATCACACTCGGCCCCAAGGGCAGAAATGTTGTTCTTGACAGAAAATACGGCGCACCGCTCATTACTAACGACGGCGTTACAATCGCAAAGGAAATTGAGCTTGAGGAC
>DERX01000052.1:0-17784 GCA_002361875.1 Ruminococcaceae bacterium UBA3329 | reverse complement strand
TTTGAGAATATGGGCGCACAGCTTGTTAAAGAGGTTGCAACAAAGACAAATGACGTTGCAGGCGACGGTACAACAACAGCAACACTTCTTGCACAGGCTCTTGTCCGTGAGGGTATGAAGAATGTTGCCGCAGGCGCAAACCCGATGGTTGTTAAGAAAGGTATGCAGGCGGCTGTTGACGCAGTAGTTGCAGAGGTTCTTAAGAACGCACAGAAGGTTAAGAGCAGTGAGGACATTGCAAAGGTTGCAACGGTTTCAGCTGCTGACGAGTACATCGGCTCTCTTATTGCCGAGGCTATGGAAAAGGTTACTGCTGACGGCGTAATCACTATTGAAGAGTCAAAGACAAGCGAAACCTACAGCGATGTTGTTGAGGGTATGCAGTTCGACAGAGGCTACATTTCACCTTATATGGTAACCGATACCGACAAAATGGAAGCTGTAATTGACGACGCTCTTATCCTTATTACAGATAAGAAAATTTCAAATATTCAGGAAATTCTTCCTCTTCTCGAGCAGATTGTTCAGTCAGGCAAAAAGCTTGTTATTATTGCTGAGGATGTTGAGGGCGAGGCTCTTTCAACAATCCTTGTCAACAAGCTCCGCGGAACATTTACCTGCGTTTGTGTAAAGGCTCCGGGCTTTGGCGACAGAAGAAAAGAAATGCTCCAGGATATCGCAATCCTTACAGGCGGCGAGGTTATTACATCTGACCTTGGTCTTGAGCTTAAGGATACTCAAATTGCTCAGCTCGGCCGTGCAAAGCAGGTTAAGATTTCAAAAGAAAATACAATCATCGTTGACGGCGCAGGCGACAGCGAGGCAATCAAGGGAAGAGTTGCTCAAATCCGTGCGCAGATTGATGCATCAACATCAGAATTTGATACAGAAAAGCTTAAAGAGCGTCTTGCTAAACTTGCGGGCGGCGTAGCTGTTATCCGTGTAGGTGCGGCGACAGAAACCGAAATGAAAGAGAAAAAGCTCCGTATTGAGGACGCTTTGGCAGCAACAAAGGCGGCAGTTGAGGAAGGCTCGGTTGCAGGCGGCGGCGTTGCACTTCTCGGCGCAATCAAGTCTGCAAAGGCTCTTCTCGATACAGATGACGCTGATTTCAAGACAGGTGTAAACATTGTTATTAAGGCAATTGAAGAGCCTGTTCGCCAGATTGCAAAGAATGCAGGTCTTGAAGGCTCTGTTATCGTTAACGAAATTGTTAACAAGAATGAAAAGGGCTACGGCTTTAACTTTGCAACAGGCGAATATGTTGATATGTTCAAGGCAGGTATCCTTGACCCTGCAAAGGTAACACGTTCAGCACTTCAGAATGCGGCTTCGGTTGCGGCAATGGTTCTTACAACCGAATCTCTTGTAGCTGACATTCCCGACCCGCAGGCAGACGCGGCTGCAGCTGCGGCAATGGCTCAGGCAGGCGGCGGAATGTATTAAGATAAGCCGTAGATTTTAAATATAAATGCTCCTCTTTTTGAGGGGCATTTTTTTGTGTGTTAAAAAATTTGTTTTTTATGCTGTTATTAACATTGTATTTGTGATACAATATAACTTAACTAATAAAAAAGCTACATAAGAGGTAATGCTATGAAAATAGGATTTATAGGGCTCGGAATAATGGGCGAGTCAATGTGCGAAAACATTGTTAAAAAGCATAATGACAAGGTCTATGTTTCTGACCACAAAAGAAGTCAAATTGAAAAGCTCGCAAATTTCGGTGCAGTTCCGTGTGAGAATAATACAGAAGTTGCCAAAAACGCTGACCTTATTATCACAATGGTGCCGAAATCCGAGCATGTTAAAGAGGTTTACACCGAAATTCTGCCCGTGATTGACAGTACGAAAATCTGCATTGATATGAGCACAATCGACCCCGCTGTTTCGGTTGAATGTGCAAATATGATAAAGGCAAAGGGCGCTCAGTTTGCAGATTGCCCCGTGGTTAAAAGCAAGTCCGCCGCCATTGACGGAACGCTGGGCATTTTAATCGGCGCTGATGAGGAACTCGTCCCCGTAATTAAGCCTATTTTGGTATATATGGGTACCAATATTAAATATATGGGCGGCAACGGCGCAGGTCTTGTTATGAAAATCTGCTCCAATGCAATGGTTGCGGCAGTCCAAAACGGCGTCAATGAAACAATGGCTCTGGCTCAGAAATGGGGCGTTTCGATTGACGATTATGCCGAGGCAATTTCATACGGAAGCGGTAAGAATTTTTATCTTGAGGTGCAGAAAGAAAATCTTAAGAATGAGGATTGGACAACTGCATTTTCTCTCGAAAATGAGCATAAGGATTTGGGTATATGCGAGCGAATGGCTGAAAAAGTCGGCTTTGAAATGCCGGGGCTTAAGGCTTGTAAAAATGTTTATGACAAAGGAATGGAAAGGGACATGGGAAAGCTCGATTTCCGTTCAACATATAAAATCGTAAAGGGCGACTGAAAATTTAACGGCGTTTTCAGCCTGCGATAATAAAAGCAAATAAAAAGGGGATTAAAAATGGAAGAAAAATCTTTAACTCACGGCATTAAACTAAAGGACCGTATCGGCTATGCTCTCGGCGATACCGCAGGTATTTTAACTTTTTCGCTCATAGGCGCATTTCAAAATAAGTTTTATACCGACGCATTGGGAATTTCGCCGTCAAAAATAGTGGTGCTTATTCTTATTGCGCGAATTTGGGATGCAGTTAACGACCCGATGTGGGGTGCGTTTATTCAGTCAAGAAAGCCGAATCCGAAAGGTCAGTACAGACCGTGGATTTTGGGCTTCTCAATCCCTCTTGCAATTTCAGCGGCGCTTATGTTCTTTAAAATTCCGGGTCTTACCGAAACAAAATACCTCATTTACGCTTATGTTACATATATTCTTTACGGAATGATGTATACTGCCGTTAACATTCCATACGGCTCACTCGCTTCCGTTGTTACGGATGACGAGCTTGAGCGTTCCTCTCTTTCAATGTGGCGTTCAATAGGCGCCGGAATAGGCGGACTTCCCGGAACTGTTATTCTGCCTATGATTGTTTACACAACAACGGGTAAATATGCGAACGGAACAGACATTAAGGCGCTTGACGAAAACAAGCTGTTTTGGTGTGTTCTCATCATTTCAATAGCTTCCGTTCTGATATTCTTTATTCATTACAAGCTCACAAAGGAGCGTGTAGCGCCCCAAAAGAAAGAACCCGGGGAAAAATATAACGCGGCGGCAACGCTTAAGGAATTGCTTAAAAATAAAGATTTTGTAATGCTTTCCTTAGCGTCAATGCTTCTTGTCGGCTTCCAGTTTTATTATCAGTCAACATACACATATCTTTTCACTGACTATTACGGCAAGCCGGGTCTTTATTCTTTAGTTACAATATGCACTTATTTACCGATGGCGATATTCATTCCGATTATGAATAAGCTTATCGTAAAATTCGGCAAAAAAGAGCTTTGCGCAGTGGGTATGGCTTTTGCGGCGGTTGTAAATATTATTCTTTTCGCTTTAAGAGGAACGCCGCTTGCCGCAAATCCCACCGTATTCCTTGTGTTTATATTCTTCTCAGGCCTCGGTCAAACCTTCTTGGTGCTTGAGGTTTGGGCACTGGCTATGGATGCAATCGATTGTCATGAGCTTAGAACGGGCAAAAGAGAAGAGGGAATGGCATACGCATTTTTCTCATTCACAAGAAAGCTCGGTCAAACGCTTGCAGGCGTAGGTCTTAACCTTCTTTTGGCGTCGATTCATTATGACGGCGAGCTTTCAAAACAGGGTATAGCATTAAGCGATAAAGTACTGTCACGGCTTTATGACATTTCAACAGTAGTCCCCGCCGTTATTCTTACCGTAATGGCTTTGATTCTCTTCTTCGGCTACGGTCTTTCTAAAAAGAATCTTGAAAAAATGCATGCACAGCTTGATTTAAAACGCGCGGAGGATACAAATGAATAAGGTACATGTAGCATTCGGCTTTCACGTTAACTGCTATCACTCTTACAGGGGCGATACGGCGGACAATTTGGGCTTCGGCTCGGATATACGCATTATCCGCAAAATTATCAGCACTCTTGACACTCTCAACGGTGAGGGAATCCCCGTTAAAGGCACTTGGGACTGCGAAAACTTCTTTTCCCTTGAAAAGATTTTGCCCGAATTTGCACCCGACATAATTGACGGTATGAAAAGGCGTACCGCAAAAAACGGCGACGAGCAGATTATTATGGGCTATTCAAACGGCGCTTTAGCTCCCATGACCGAAGATGAGCTTGAAGCCTCAATCAACCTTGCCGTTACAAATCCCGACGGCTCGGGGCTTCGCGACATTTTCGGCAAATGCGAACTGCTTGTTCGCCCGCAGGAGGTAATGTTTACCCCCTCGCAGGTGCCCGTTTACAATAAACTCGGCGTTAAGGCTCTTTGCCTTTATTATTCCTGCGTTCCCTTTGACGCATTCCGCACAATTGTGCCCGCTTTGCCCGACGAAATTGCATTTAACCCCTTAACTTATACATACAAGGGCGACAGTATGACAATTCTGCCCACATACAACAATTCCGACATTTGTGACGCAGGGTGTCTGCGGGCTTGGGTTAAGGATTTACATAAAAAACAGGAATCGGGCGAAATTAAGCGTGATGTTTTGATTTTCGTCAATATGGACGCCGACGCTATTTTCTGGGAAAGTATGAATTTGCCTATTGTGGGCAATAAAATCGCAAATACAGACGGCATAAACGGTCTTGTAAGAGAAATTGCGGATTTACCGTTCGTTGAATTTGACACTCCCGGCAATTATATTAAAACTCATGAGCCGTTAGGTAATATTGACTTCACTCAGGACACTGCCGACGGTAATTTCACAGGCTATGCGTCTTGGTCCGAAAAGCCGTATAACCGCAAAATCTGGACTGCTGTTGACCGCTCCCGTGCTTTAGCCAAGGCTAACAGCAAGGATGACAGAAAATCCGCCTCATTCCGTGACAGGGTGCTTTTGCTTTCCACAACGCATTTCGGTCTTGCGACTCCCGTGCTGAATATTCGGCGTGAGGAAACGGCAAACGAGCTTGCGCTTTCTGTTGTAAACTCCGAAAAACAGGCGCTGAAAAAATACAAAAAAATCGCTGTTCATAATATTACGAAAAGCCATTTGCAATGTGTGCAGATGTCCGTGAACAAAAAAATTTCATCTGCATCTCAAATCCAAATCAGCGGTGCAGGTCTTAAAAATTATACGGTTATCCCCACAGCGAACGATTTGTCATCGGTTTTCGTAATGATGCAGTTCGATGAAATCAAGGATAAATATTTCGTTGACGCAAAAATAGGCGAATCGCACGGGCCTTCAAATGTGGGCGATTTAGAGCTTCACGGCAAGGGCATTACGCTTAAATTTTCAAAATACGGCAAGCTTTATAAGGCGGTTTATAATAAAAAGGAAATCGGAGGAACGGATTTTCTCAAGAGCTTTATAACCTTTGACGGCAAGGAATATGAATTCCTGAACATCTCCTGCGAGGCTCTTTCTCTCGGCGGAAACGGCAAGGGAATACGCTCAAAGGGTGAGATACATCTGCCGAACGAAAAGGAAAAGGGCGAATTTACATTTGACTTTATCACAACTGATTATTCAAAAGGAATTTTTGTGCGTACAGATGTGAAATATCCTTACACGCCCGAATACGACTCAATTTCAACGGAGAATTCCTCTTTGGGCAGATATTCCGATATGAAATGGGAAGAGGCAGTGCCGTTCCAGCTCACGCCTGATTTAGACGGCGATATTTCGGTGGTTAAGCGCAATTTTATGGGCGACATTTCGTCTTACAGAACCCAAAGCTTCCCCGAATGTGACCCTGAAAATGTCAAATTAGACTCATTTAACAATCATCTGTCAGCAGGTCTTGTAGCTCTTACTGACGGCGAAACAGGTCTTGCAGTTGCAAATGCTCGAAATGTTTTAGGCTCAATGGCGCATTGCCCAATGCGTTTATGCGAGAACGGCAAGGTACAGATGAATCCGTTCGGCACTTATTACGGCAAACAGCGCCATCATTGGAGCAGAGCAAACGGCGAAATCCTTGACACATATGTTTATGTTACACCGCAGGGCAAGTCAATTGCCCCCGCTTACAATGGCGCTCACGAGTGTGCAATGCTCGCCCTTTTCGGATTTGAGGGCGAACAGCCGACAGGCAAAACGCTCAAGGATATTGTGGCGTTCTCGGACGGTGCAGTGGCTTCCTGCCCCGAAGATTCAGTTCTCGGCGAATACTACCTTGACAATGCCGTACCGCATAAGGCAGAAGCGCAGAGCGTTGACGAGAAAAAGCTCAAAAACCCGATAGCCTCTGGACTTGCGGGAAACCTCGGTAAATATATCACTCTCGGCTCCCGTGCCGTTTTCCACATAATCAAAGAGCAAATTAAGGCAAAAAAATAATGAAAATTTTATAAAAACAGATGGTTTAAAATAAGCTGTCTGTTTTTTTATAGGGACTGATGATTACATCATCTCGTTTTGCCCCTCATCAGTCACTTCGTGACAGCTTCTCCCTCAGAAATATAGTCGTTCTGCAAACTAACGTTCGCATTACTCTTTATTTCTTCACCTCATTTTGCTCGTGCGTTTCGTCCACAGGACGGCACTCGCAACTTCGCCCCGAGGGGGAAGCCTATTTCTGCCTTCCCCTTTTTGAGGGGAAGGGGGACCGCCTTGGCGGTGGATGAGGTGTAATAACAGAAAATATAACTAACCCCACAAAATCTATCCTAATTTAACCTTTATCCCAATAATTATTCATAAATATACACAAATTATTGTATAAAGACCGCATAATATTCATAAATGTGCAAAAATATTATAAAAAACACGAATAAAATATAATTTTCTATTGACTTTTTATTCACTATTGATTATACTTTTATCTGTTAATTATTTGGAGGTAAACTGATATGAATAAAGAAAATATTAAAAAGGTTGTTTTGGCCTATTCGGGCGGTCTTGATACATCAATCATTATCCCGTGGCTTAAAGAAAATTACAATAACTGTGAGGTAATCGCCGTTTCGGGCGATGTCGGTCAGGGAACAGAGCTTGACGGACTTGAAGAAAAAGCTATCAAAACAGGCGCTTCAAAGCTTTATGTTCTTGATTTAAAGCAGGAATATGTTGAGGAATACATTTGGCCTTGTCTTAAAGCTGGCGCTGATTATGAAACTTATCTTCTCGGCACATCGCACGCTCGTCCCTGCATCGCAAAGGGTCTTGCTGAAATCGCCAAAAAAGAGGGTGCAGACGCTATTTGCCACGGCTGCACAGGTAAGGGAAACGATCAGGTTCGTTTTGAGCTTACACTTAAAGCCTTTGCTCCCGAAATGGAGATAATCGCTCCTTGGCGTGAATGGAATATTAAATCCCGTGAGGAAGAAATCGAGTATGCCGAGGCACACAATATTCCGCTTAAAATCAACCGTGAAACAAACTATTCAAAGGATAAAAATGTATGGCACCTTTCACACGAGGGTCTTGACCTTGAAGACCCTGCAAATGAGCCGATGTACGGGAAGGACGGCTTCCTTGAAATGGGCGTTGCTCCCGAACAGGCACCCGACGAGCCGACTTATGTTAACATTCACTTTGAAAAGGGCGTTCCCACCGCTATTGACGGCGTAGAAATGAACGGACTTCAGATTGTTGAAATGCTTAATGAGCTTGGCGGCAAAAACGGCATAGGACTTCTTGATATTGTTGAAAACCGCCTTGTAGGTATGAAATCCCGCGGCGTTTATGAAACTCCCGGCGGAACAATCCTTTACAAAGCACACGAAATGCTTGAAACTATCACCCTTGACCGTGATACCCAGCATTACAAAAAGCTTGTTTCTCAAAAATTCGGCGAGCTTGTGTACTTCGGTCAGTGGTTCACTCCTCTTCGTGAGGCTCTTTCCGCATTTGTTGACAAAACACAGGAAACAGTTACGGGCGATGTAAAGGTTAAGCTTTATAAGGGCAATGTAATCAATGCAGGCATTACATCTCCATACACTCTTTATGACGAAAATGTTGCTTCCTTCGGCGAGGACGGCGGCGCATACAACCAAGCTGACTCAGCAGGCTTTATCAACCTTTTCGGTCTTCCGATTAAGGTTAAAGCACTTCTTGACGCTCAAAGAGATACAAACAAATAATCAATAATAATGTAGGGCGGGGGCTTGCTCCCGCCGTTTCATCTATTATATTGCATTAAGGAGAATATATATGGCAAAAATGTGGGAGGGCAGAACCTCGGGAGTAACAAGCAAAATTGCGGACGATTTTAATTCTTCGATAAAATTTGACTCTAAAATGTATAAGCAGGACATAACAGGCAGTATGGCTCATGCCGCAATGCTTTCGGCACAGAATATTATTTCGTCTGACGACGCTGAAAAAATCATTGACTGCCTCGGCGAAATCCTTGCCGATATTGAATCAGGCAAGATGCCTATTGATATGGAGGCAGAAGATATTCATATGTTCGTTGAACAGGTTTTGACGGAAAGAATAGGCGATACGGGCAAAAAACTCCACACCGCAAGAAGCCGTAACGACCAAGTAGCTCTTGACATAAGAATGTATCTTCGTGACGAGGCAGATGAGATAATAAGCCTTACAAAAGCTTTAATCGGAGCAGTTGCAGACAAAGCAGAGGAATACAAAGGCGTAATTTGTCCCGGTTACACGCACCTTCAGCGTGCACAGCCCATTACCTTCGGTCATCATTTAATGGCTTATGCTATGATGCTCCTGCGTGACATTGACCGCATTTCCGACTGCAAAAAAAGAATGAATATTTCTCCCATAGGCTCCTGCGCTTTGGCGGGAACAACCTATAACACTGACCGTGAATTTGAGGCTGAAAAGCTCGGCTTTGACAGTATATGCCTTAATTCTCTTGACGGCGTTTCCGACCGTGACTTTTGTGCAGAATTACTCTCTGCTCTTTCAATTCTTATGATGCATTTATCACGCTTTTCTGAGGAAATCGTTCTTTGGTCAAGCTGGGAGTTTAAATTTGTGGAGCTTTCGGATGCATTTACAACAGGCTCTTCAATTATGCCGCAGAAGAAAAACCCCGATATGGCGGAGCTTATCAGGGGAAAAACGGGCAGAGTTTACGGTGATTTAATCGGACTTTTAACAACACTCAAGGGCTTGCCGCTCGCATACAATAAGGATATGCAGGAGGATAAGGAGTCTGTCTTTGATGCTTGCGACACGGCTAAAATGTGTTTACAGGTAATGACGGGAATGATTTCGACTATGACCGCAATCCCCGAAAATATGAAAAAAGCCGCGCAGGGCGGTTTCATCAATGCTACCGACATGGCGGATTACCTTGTAAATAAGGGAATGCCGTTCCGTGACGCTTATAAAATTTCGGGCAGAATTGTCGCCGAATGCATAAAAACAGGCAAGGTGCTCGAAACACTGCCCATTGATACATATAAATCCTTCAGCGATAAATTCGATGATGGGATTTACGATGCGGTTGACCTTGAAAATTGCGTAAACCGCAGAATTTCAGCGGGCGGAACATCGGTTACCTCGGTTGAAGCTCAAATTGAATTTGTAAGACAGGCTTTAGCGGGCTGAATATTTTTGAATTTACAAACGGGCGGTTTTGAAATTGCCCGTTTTTTTATCGCTGTGCGCCGATTTCCCACAGAAAATCTATACAAAGCCGCTGTAACAGCTTTGTTATTATTGTGTATTTACAATCAAAGGCCAATATAGTACAATGTATTTAAGATAATATTGATTTTTGCTTTCGGGGAGGGGTCTTATATGGCAAACACTATTGAAAATTTCAGAGCGGAGTACGGCGTTCGTTTAGACACGCTTTCAGAGGTAACGGGTATTTCGGCGGAAACCTTGGCAAGCTGCGAAAGTGTTTTACCGATACCGCCTCAAATAGCACAGATTATTATTGAAAAGTATAATTTACCGCCGTACTATTTTACAGGAGTATCTTTGATGGCAGGCTCGGAAGAAAAAGTACCGTATAAGCTGGATAAATTTATTGTACCGTCATTTGTCTGGCTTTTAGCAACTTCTCTTATTGCGTCGTTACCTTCGTTTATCGGTTCTATGATGATAAGCTTATCAACGGTAATAAGCTTGGCTGACCGTCACGACATTGCAATAAATGCAGTAGTGATAGGTAATGTTGTTTCGCTGATTAGTGCAATTTGGGGTGCTATGGTAATTATCTTTTCCTGTAATTTCTTCTCAAAATGGCTTGAGAAAAAATTCGGCTTTTCAGCCGACAAGCGTAATTTCAAGTATTTGTATTGGATTATACCCTGCGGTATGACCGGTATAATCACTTATATACTAAATAATATTTTTTACAATGAATATATTCTGTCTGTAAAAATGGCACTGACGCTTATTTGTTCTCTTATCGGAGAAATACTTATCGTTGTGCTTATGGCACTTATGCTAAAAGCAGTTTCTTACTACGGCGAAAAGGATAGAAGGCTCCTTAAATTCTTTTATATTTTCTTTGGAGCAAATGCGGTGCTGAAAGCATTGGTAGCTGTGCTGTTTGATATAATTCACGAAACCTTTCCCGTTAACAGCATTTCCCTCGCTATCACAGCACTCATTGCGGTGCTTTTGGCAGTTTGCCTTGTAAAAAAAGAAAAATCGCCTCTTGACAAAACAGCTCAATTCACAGTTTTACCGCTTGCCTATGTAATTATTCCTAATGTAGTAAGCTTAGTCAGAACAATAATCGGAATTGTTAATACGGTGATTTAAGAAAAAACACAAAGAAAAAACGGATACCCGAAAAGGTATCCGTTAATTTTCGTTTTGAATTGATTAGACAGCTCTTGTAACCTTGCCTGAGCGAAGGCAGCGTGTGCAAGCATAAACTCTCTTAGGAGAGCCGTTTACGATTGCCTTAACTCTTTTAACATTGGGCTTCCATGTTCTGTTAGAACGTCTGTGAGAGTGGGAAACCTTAATTCCGAAAGCTACGTCTTTACCACAAAATTCACATTTTGCCATTTAAGGCACCTCCTTAATAACAATAAATTATGAATTCAAATCACAACAAACGATATTATAACCGATTGAAATGAATTTTGCAAGTGTTTTTTGCAAAAAAAATAGTATAAAAAATCGAAAAAACTATTGCAATTAAGAGAAATATAAGATATAATACTATCAAACGAACAAATGTACGACTGCGAGGTATAAAAATGGCTGATAAGAAAAAAGCATTGGAAACTGCATTACTGCAAATTGAAAAAAGCTACGGTAAGGGCGCTGTAATGCGTCTGGGTGAAACAGGCTCGCTTAATGTTGAGGCAATTTCAACGGGTTCAATTTCACTTGACAATGCAACGGGCATAGGCGGCTTCCCGAGGGGCAGAATTGTTGAGATTTACGGGCCTGAATCATCAGGTAAAACAACTCTTGCTTTGCAGGTTGTTGCAGAGGCACAAAAGAACGGCGGCGAAGCGGCGTTTATTGACGCTGAACACGCACTTGACCCCGAATATGCACAGAATTTGGGCGTTGATGTTAATTCACTTCTTGTTTCTCAGCCCGATAACGGCGAGCAGGCTCTTGAAATTGCCGAGGCACTTGCACGTTCAGGCGCTATTGACATAATCGTTGTTGACTCTGTTGCGGCACTTGTTCCTAAAGCCGAAATTGAGGGCGATATGGGCGACAGTCATGTAGGTCTTCACGCCCGTCTTATGTCGCAGGCTCTTCGTAAGCTTGCAGGCGTAATCAATAAGTCAAATACTCTTGTAATTTTTATCAACCAGCTTCGTGAAAAGGTCGGCGTAATGTACGGCAATCCCGAGGTTACAACGGGCGGCAGAGCGCTGAAATTTTATGCGTCAGTCCGTGTTGATGTTCGCCGCATTGAGCAGTTAAAGGGTCAGAACAATGAGTTTATCGGCTCGCGCACAAGGGCTAAAATCGTTAAAAATAAGGTAGCTCCCCCTTTCAAAGAGGCAGAGTTTGACATTATGTACGGCGAGGGCATTTCGAGAATAGGCGAAATCGTCGATTTGGGAGTTAAATTCGGCGTAATCAAAAAGAGCGGCGCATGGTACTATTTCGGCGAGGAAAGACTCGGTCAGGGCAGAGAAAATGTTAAAATTCTCTTTAAACAACAGCCTGATTTTGCCGCAGGTATTGAAAAGCAGATTCGTGAGAAAATGAAGGAGGCTGTTGAAGCCAAGAAAGAGGGCAAAACTCCCGCTGTTCCGGAGACTGTAAAGGTACCCACAACAAAGGCGGCAGCCAAGGCTGTGCTTGATATTGCCGTTGACGAAGAAGAATGAAAGTTTCGGTAAAAGACGGTAAAAACGGCAAAATCCATATTTATCTTGACGGTGAATACAGGGCTACCGTCGATAAAGATTGGTGGTATTCGGAAAAATACCGAAATTTAAAGGAAATAACGGAAGACGAACTGACTGAGCTTTTAAGCTCGGTCGGTTTTCGTCGTGCTTACAACAAAGCGCTTGATTTTCTTTCACGCAGACCGTATTCCGAAAAAGAAATAAAACGGAAGCTGAAAGAAAAGGATTTTGACGAAAGTGCAATCGAATATGCTGTAAACAGGCTTAAAGAGCTGTCTTTGCTTGATGACGAGCGTTATGCCGAAACACTTGCCGAGCATCTTTACACAAATAAAAAATACGGCGCGAAAAGGATTTTGCAGGAGCTTTTATTTCGGGGTATTGACCGTGAGACGGCGCAAAATGCAATTTCCGCACTTGACAAAGACAGTGTAAATAGTATAGTATTATTGCTTGAACACAAGTTTAAAGGCAAATTTAATGACGAAAAGGGCAAACAGCGCACCGTCTCCTCTCTTTTAAGATACGGCTATTCTTATTCAGATATAAAAACTGCTTTTAAGTCTGTGTCACAAACTTTTGAGGAGGATTTTTATGAGTAAAAAAATCGGTATGGTTTCTCTCGGCTGTCCCAAAAATCAGGTGGACGCTGAAATAATGCTCTCAAAGCTGCAAAACGGCGGGTTCGAAATTGTAAACGACCCTGCCGAGGCTGATTTAATAATAGTTAACACCTGCGCATTTATCGAAAGCGCAAAAAAAGAATCTATTGAAAATATTCTCGATATGGCGTCTTATAAGGATGATTACCCGTCTTGCAGACTTCTTGTAACAGGCTGTCTTGCCGAGCGTTACCGTTCGGAGATTTTCGAGGAAATTCCCGAGGTCGACGGCGTTATAGGTATTGGAGCAGACAATGACATTTGCGAGATTTGCGAAAAACTCTTATCTTTTGAAAAGGTTGAGGAGTATCCGCCGAAAGAAAATCTTTGCTTTGACGGCGACAGGATTCTCACAACTCCGTCGTACAGTGCATACATTAAAATAGCAGAGGGCTGTTCAAATAAATGCACCTATTGCGCAATTCCGTCAATAAGGGGCGCTTACAGAAGCCGCCCTGCCGAAAGCATTTTGACTGAGGCAGAAAAGCTCGCAAAGGGCGGCGTAAAGGAGCTTATTGTTGTAGCTCAGGACACAACTCGTTACGGTGAAGATTTATACGGTAAAAATGCGCTTTCACCGCTTCTGCGTTCACTCTGCAAAATCGACGGAATAGAGTGGATTCGTGTTTTGTACCTTTATCCCGAAAGAATTGACGATGCGCTCATAGACACAATCGCCGAAGAGGACAAAATAGTTAAATATATGGACATTCCCGTTCAGCATTGTTCGGAGCGTGTTCTTAAGCGTATGAACAGGCAGGGCGACAGGCAGTCTTTGACCGATTTATTTAATAAAATCCGAGAAAAAATACCCGATGTAACTCTCCGCACAACCTTTATTGCAGGTTTCCCCGGTGAAACCGAAGAGGAGTTTGAGGAGCTTTGCGATTTCGTTTCGGAAATGAAATTTGAGCGTATGGGCTGTTTTGCCTATTCCGAAGAGGAGGGGACTCCTGCCGCAAGGCTTGACGGAATGTTATCCGAAGAAGAGAGAAACCGCCGTGCAGATATTGTAAACGATTTGCAAAGCGAAATTTTAGACAGCATTAACGAAACTCTTATCGGAAAAGAGCTTTCCGTAATTGTTGAGGATTATGACGGTTATACCGATTCTTACTACGGCAGAACAACAATGGATGCTCCAGAAATTGACACGCAAATCTGCTTTACCTGCGGCTATGAATTAGAGGACGGGGATATTGTGACTGTCGAGGTCATTAACTGTGTCGACGGTATTTTAACGGGAGAGGTTGTATGAAATTAAACACACCGAATAAACTTACAATCGCAAGAATGATAATTGCTCCCGTATTTCTTGCCGTGATTATGAAGGAGTCACTGCCGCATAAATTTTTATGGGCAATGCTCATCTTTATGGCAGCATCGGTTACAGACGCAGTTGACGGAAAACTTGCAAGAAAAAACAATCAGGTAACAAATTTCGGTAAGCTTCTTGACCCGATTGCCGATAAGGTTCTTACAACTGCGGCGCTTTTAGCGTTTATGAAATTGGGGCTTTGCAATATCTGGATTGTGATGATTGTTCTGACCCGTGAATTTACAATTGCCTCAATCCGTATGATTGCCGCTTCAAACGGCGTTGTAATCCCCGCGAATATCTGGGGTAAGCTTAAAACGGTAAGCCAAATGGTGTTCACAGTTCTCATAATGTTCCTCGGCGAGATATACAGCTACGCACCGAACATTGTACCCGGCGTAACAGTGCCGTGGTGGCTCACGCTTTCAAATATTTCCAATTTCCTTTTGTGGATAACAGCAATTCTTACGGTAATTTCGGGTATTATTTACATAAAAGACAGTAAAAATGCCATAGATTATTCAAAATAACAGTAGATTTTTTTGAAAATTGTGATATACTATCTATAATATTAAATGCGAAGAATAAGAAGAGTAGCAATTTTTCTTTCTTTCAGAGAGAAGGTGTCATCGGCTGAAAGCACCTTTAAGACAGGGCTTGCGAAGTGCGCTTATGAGCAGGCAGGGGGAATTAAGTATCTCTGCACGGGTGATGCCGTTATTTATCTTTGAGTTACAAAACGAAGTGGAACCGCGATTATTCGCCTTCGAGGTCTTTTAGACCTTGAGGGCTTTTTTATTGTGTTGAATTATTTTTTATTCGAGGAGATGATATAATGTTTGAACAGCTAAAAGAGGATATAGCTACTGTTAAGGAGCGCGACCCGGCGGCAAAATCGAGCGCGGAAATTCTTTTTCTGTACCCCGGGCTTAAAGCTATAAGAATGCACAGAAAGGCATATTGGTTCTGGAATCATAATCACAAATTTATTGCCCGTGCAATTTCACAGCGTGCAGCACGAAAAACAGGAATTGAAATTCACCCTGCGGCAAAAATAGGAAAGCGATTTTTTATTGACCACGGTACAGGTGTTGTTATTGGTGAAACGACTGAAATCGGCGACGATGTAACAATTTATCAGGGTGTTACCCTCGGCGGTACGGGTAAGGATGTCGGCAAACGCCACCCTACTATCGGCAACGGAGTTTTAATAGGTTCAGGCGCAAAGGTTTTAGGACCGTTCAAGGTAGGGGACAATACCAATATTGCGGCGGGCGCTGTTGTGCTTGACGAAATTCCGCCGAATTCAACCGCTGTTGGCGTTCCCGCAAGAGTTGTAAAGCAGGGCGGTGTGCGTGTGGATAAGCTTGACCAGGTTCATATTCCAGACCCTGTTTCGCAGGAGCTTTGCAAAATGTCAATTAAAATTGAAAATCTTGAAAAAGAATTAAAAAAATATAAGGAGAAAGAAAATGAGAATATATAATACGCTTACAAGAAGAAAAGAAGAGCTTAAAACGGTAAAGGAAGGCGAGGTTAAAATTTACGCCTGCGGTCCTACTGTTTACAACTATATTCACATCGGCAACGCAAGGCCGCTGTGCGTTTTTGACACTCTTCGCCGTTACCTTGAGTACAGGGGCTACAAGGTAAATTTTGTTCAGAATTTTACCGATATTGACGACAAAATCATCAAAAAAGCACTTGAAGAAAATTCAGACTACAAAACAGTTTCCGAAAAATATATTGAAGAGTTCTGGAAAGATGTTAAGGGTATGAACTTCAAAGAGGCAACCGTTCACCCGAAAGCAACGGAAAATATTGACGAGATAATAAGCATTATCAGCACTCTCGTTGAAAAAGGCTATGCTTATGCTGTAGAGAACGGCGACGTTTATTTCAGTCCCAAGAAGTTTAAGGAGTACGGCAAGCTTTCGCATCAGCCGCTTGAGGATTTGGAAGCGGGAGCCAGAATAAATATAGGCGAGCTTAAGAAAGAGCCTATGGACTTTGCTCTTTGGAAGGGTGCAAAGCCGGGCGAGCCTTATTGGGAGTCGCCTTGGGGCAAGGGCAGACCGGGCTGGCACATTGAGTGCTCTGCAATGGTACGCCGCTACCTCGGAGAAACTATTGACATTCATTGCGGCGGTCAGGACTTGATTTTCCCGCATCACGAAAATGAGATTGCGCAGTCAGAGTGCTGCAACGGCGTTCCGTTTGCAAATTATTGGATGCACAACGGATATATCAATGTTGACAATGTTAAGATGTCAAAGTCACTCGGCAATTTCTTCACGGTTCGTGACGTTGCCGATAAATACGGCTATGAACCTATCCGTTACCTTATGATTTCTTCCCAGTACAGAAGTCCCATTAATTACAGTGTCGACATTATTGAGCAGTGCAAAGCGTCTTTGCAGCGTCTTTATACCTGCCGTGACAACCTTGATTTTGCGATTGCAAACAGTGCAGACGCTCTTCCCGAAAATGCTGACGAAATTAAAAAGCTTCTTGATTCCCGCCGTAAACAGTTTATCACCGCTATGGACGATGATCTTAACACTGCGGATGCAATTTCAGCCGTTTTTGAGCTTGTCCGTGACATAAATACAAATGTTATAGGTGAAAATTCCTCAAAAGAGCTTGCAGAATTTGCATCTGAAATATTTGACGAGCTGACAGGCGTTCTCGGTCTTGTTTATAACAGAAAAACCGATTCTCTTGACAGTGAAATTGAGGCTTTGATTGAAGCCCGTCAAACTGCCCGAAAAGAGAAAAACTGGGCAGAGGCAGACCGAATCCGTGACGAATTAAAAGCGCAGGGGATTATTCTTGAGGATACTCCTCAGGGTGTAAAATGGCATAAAGAGTAATTCATAGCTTTAAGTTCTTTCACAGAAAACCGTTATTGATTGCTCGCTTGTAATAATCGAATATTTAAACTTGCCGACGGTGAATATGCTGTTCCCGTCGGTAAATTTTATGCTGTCGACGGTAAATTTACATTCCTTGAATGTTTTTTCTACGTTGCTTTTGTCACTCATTGTAAAAACGGAAACGCATTTTTGGAAATCATCTAAAAAAGACGAAAGATTATTTTCTTTGTCTTTACTTATCATGCCTGCAATGCCTGTAATATTGTTATTGCTTCCCAAATAAAACACCAAAAGAAAAGAGTTAAGATTGCAGTAAGCAGTGTTGCTGTCATTGCCTTTTTCGAGCAATAAAGACTTTTCGTCAATAGTAATTCCGTAATCATTATGTATCCTGTCAAAGTACTCGCCTATTCCCATTTTTGTTTCTCTTGAACAGCCGCACATAGAAAAAAGAAAAGCAAAAACCAAAAGAATTGAGATTTTTTTCTGCATTTTTAACCGCCCTTTGTGTTTTTTACTGATATATATGAAATTTATTAACGAAAATTTACAATTT
>DERX01000091.1:12342-24930 GCA_002361875.1 Ruminococcaceae bacterium UBA3329 | reverse complement strand
GACTCTATCAAGATTATCGGTGACCATACCGATAAATATGTTCAGGCATATTTCCAGTATGACTCAAAGAAAACAGGCGGTATTACAATTTCTCACCTTCGTTTCGGCGATAAACCCATTAAGAGCTCATACTATATAAATAAGGCTGATTTCGTTGCCTGCCACAACCCCTCTTACATTGAAAAGGGTTACAAGATGGTTCAGGATGTTAAACCCGGCGGCGTATTCCTTATCAACTGCCAGTGGGACGAAAAAGAGCTTTGCGAAAAGCTTAACGCTGAAACAAAGCAGTACATTGCAAAGAACAACATTCAGCTCTACACTGTTAATGCTATTGACCTTGCCGCTAAAATCGGTCTCGGCAAGAGAACAAATACAGTTCTTCAGTCTGCATTCTTCTCACTTTCCAAGGTTCTTCCCGAGGAAGAGGCTATCGGCTATATGAAGGAGAAAGCCCAGAAGTTCATGAAGAAGGGTAAAGAAATCGTTGAAATGAACGAAAAAGCAATTGATGCAGGTGCATCTGCTTACGTTAAAATCAATGTTCCTGCTGACTGGGCAAATGCAGTTGACGCTGAAGCTGAAGCAAAGAGCGAAGGCCCCGCAAAGCTTGTTAAGATGGTTGACAGCATTATGAAACCCGTTGGCAAGATGGACGGCGATTCACTCCCCGTTTCTGCATTTAAAGACCATGTTGACGGTACATTTGAGCAGGGCGCTGCTGCTTATGAAAAGCGCGGCGTTGCAGTTATGGTTCCCGAATGGGATGCTACTACCTGCGCACAGTGCAACAAGTGTTCTTATGTTTGCCCGCACGCTACAATCCGTCCTTATGCCTTAACTGAGGCAGAAGCTGCTGCCGCTCCCGCTTCTGCAACAATCGTTGAGAAGAAGGGTAAGGGCAAGGGCGTTTACAAATACACAATGGCAGTTTCTCCGCTTGACTGTATGGGTTGCGGCGTCTGCGTTGGCGTTTGCCCGACAAACTCACTTAAGATGGTATCCCGTGAATCACAGGATGCAAAGCAGGAAGCATTCGACTATATGGTAGCTAATGTAACTGTTAAGGAAGACCTTGCAAACAACACTGTTATCGGCAGTCAGTTCAAGACTCCTCTTCTTGAGTTCTCAGGCTCATGCGCAGGCTGTGCTGAAACATCTTATGCAAGACTTATCACACAGCTCTTCGGCGACAGAATGTACATTTCAAATGCAACAGGCTGTTCTTCAATTTGGGGCGGTCCTGCGGCTACATCACCTTATACAACTGACAAGAACGGTCACGGTCCTGCTTGGGCTAACTCACTGTTTGAGGACAACGCAGAGCACGGCTTCGGTATGTACCTCGGTCAGAACGCAATCAGAAACAGACTTATCGGCAAGGTTAACGCTATTGTAGAAGAGGGCAAAGCTCCCGCTGAAATTCTCGACGCTGCAAAGGCTTACCTTGACACAGCTAACGACGGCGACGCAAACAAGGCTGCATCTGAAAAGCTTGTTGCCGCTCTTAAGACTCTTGACTGCGATTGCGAAACAAAGAAAGACATTCTTGACAATGCAGAGTACCTTTCAAAGAAATCTGTATGGATCTTCGGCGGCGACGGTTGGGCATACGACATCGGCTTCGGCGGTGTTGACCATGTACTTGCCAGCGGCGAGGATGTAAACATTATGGTATTCGATACTGAGGTTTACTCAAACACAGGCGGTCAGGCATCTAAGGCATCTAACATCGGCCAGGTTGCTCAGTTCGCGGCAGCAGGTAAGGCAATCGCTAAGAAGAGCCTTGCTGAAATCGCTATGAGCTACGGCTATGTTTATGTTGCACAGATTGCAATGGGCGCTGACCAGAATCAGACAATCAAGGCTCTCACAGAGGCTGAGGCATATCACGGACCGTCAATCATTATTGCATACGCACCCTGCGAAATGCATTCAATTAAGGGCGGTATGACAAATTGCCAGGCTGAAATGAAGAAGGCTGTTGACTGCGGTTACTGGAATATGTTCCGTTACAACCCGGCTCTTAAGGCTGAGGGCAAGAACCCGTTCACAATCGACTCTAAAGAAGGCGCTGAGAGCTACCGTGACTTCATTATGAATGAGGCTCGTTACTCTTCACTTACACGCTCATTCCCCGAAAGAGCAGAAGAACTCTTCACTCAGGCTGAGGCTACTGCAAAGGCAAGATATGACCATCTTCTTCGCCTTAAAGACCTCTATGCTCCGAAAGAAGACTAATTGATTAAGTAATATCAATTAAATACAACGAACACGCCCGAGGAAACCCGGGCGTGTTTTTTTACTGTATTTTGTTTCGTGTAAACTATTTTATTTTGTTAATCAAATAAGTAACTAATGAAATTAACGCA
The DNA here is from genome assembly GCA_002361875.1 of Ruminococcaceae bacterium UBA3329. Lineage (GTDB taxonomy): Bacteria > Bacillota > Clostridia > Oscillospirales > Acutalibacteraceae > Fimenecus. Next base: position 22,558 of record DERX01000091.1, on the reverse strand, counting down.
ATTATTATCATTGAGCCGACGGCAAAAAGCAGTGAAACAAAAAATCCGAGAAATCCCTCTTCTGTTCTGTAGCAAAGATTTATCAGGAAAAATACCAATGATATTACTAATGGAAAAAGCCATTTAAGCCTATTCTTGCTCAAACCCACTCCAGTTGAAGTAAGTGCAGACAAAACTATTATCACCTCAACAGGCTCAACTGAAATAGGGAAAAAATTCGGAATAACGAAAAATACCGCCATTTGCACAAGCATCAATATCAAAAGAAATGCTGATATTTTTTTATGATTATTTATTTTCCTTTGGTTCTCGTTTATTACGCTGACAAGTGTTTCGTCATTCTTTTTTATGATTTCGCTGACTATTTCCTTTTCTTCTGCAAAGGGCTTTTCAGGTATAATTTTTTCTCCCATAAGAAGCTCGTTAACCGAAATATTTAACTCCTGTGACAGCGGAATTAAGAAAGATGAGTCGGGCAAGCCCTTTCCCGTTTCCCACCGTGATATAGCCTTATCCGTGCATCCGATTTTCTCTGCAAGCTCTTTTTGCGTCATATTCAAACTGTTTCTTTGTGCTTTTATAAATGCACCGATTTTTACGATATCCATAATATCACCTCAGTAAAATTATACCGAATAACACAAAAAACATCAACCTATGAATCGTAGAATACTGACTTTTTAAGTTCTTTTTGCACAGTCTGTAATAGAAAAACAGCGAATATCCGAATTACGGATACCCGCTGTTTTTTAATTTATTTACCTGTCAGTCTGTCCTTATTCGCCTGCCAAAAAGCGTCGTGCTCTTCATAGGTTTTTGAATAATGTGCCTCATAGGGCGGAACCTTGCCGATAATAAAATACAGATAATCTGTCTTTGCCGGATTTATTGCAGCGTTGATTGATGCCATTCCGGGGTTGCAAATCGGCCCGGCAAGCATACCTGCATTCTTTCCGTTATAATATTCCTTTAATGCCGTGAATTTGTTAGGATATGCAATTTTTATTACGCCCTCGCAGTAATTTATGCAAACATCACATTGGAAAGGCATTTTAGCTTTAAGTCTGTTATAAAGCACCGAAGCGACCATTGTCCTTTGCTCGTCAGTGCGTGCTTCCTTTTCAATAATTGAGGCAATAGTTAAAATTTCATGCAGAGTATGTCCGCTGTTTTGCGCTCTTAACACAAGTTCAGAAGTAAAGCGGTTCTTTGTACCGTTGAGAAGCATTTTTAAAATCGTTTTAGCATCCGAATTCTTTGGAATTTCATAAGTCAATGGGAAAATATACCCCTCAAGATAAAAGCACACGTTTTTTGCATTAAACGCATCCTTAAGAAAATAATATTCGTTAAGGTCAAGCCATTCCTTTGCTGTCTGTGCCGCATTTACAAAATCGTCGGATTTGCAAAGTCCTTTTTCTTCTAAAAGCCACGAAATTCTCAAAAGAGTGTAACCCTCGGGGATTGTAACCTTTACGGTTGATTTTGCTTCAACAGAAGTTGTTTCTCCTGACGGGTTAGCCGACGAACTGCTTGATGAATTAACATCTGCCTTTGAAGAATCCAAAACTAAATCTGTTTCATTTGATGTGTTGACTGACAAATCGGTTGACAAATCAGCATTTGTCCCTGATAAATTATCCGAAGAATCAGAAACAGAACTCTCTTTTGAAGAAACAGACGGTGTCTCACTGTCGCTTTTACCGCAGGAAGCAAGCCCGAGCAAAACCGCAATACATAAAAAAACTGAAAGTATTTTTTTCATTCAATTTGCCATACTGTAAAGCATATTTGCTTTACAGCTCCTTTTTCATTTTTCACATTGCCCTTAAGGCGAGGATATCCGATTTTTAAACAAATGAGCCAAGAGGAAAATCCCTCGGCTCAAATTGTTTATAAAAATCAATATTTCTTTCTGGGAGTATAAGATGTATGCAAAATTTCGTGAGCCTTATGGCTGCCGGGCTTTTCGAGATATGTGTCGTAAAGCTCCTTAATTGCGGAGTTTTCATGTGACATTCTCTTCTTGTTTGCCTTATCAGCATCATAAAGAACCTGTGCTCTTCTCGCCTTAAGGTCAATGAAGTTGTGAACAACAGCATGCTGAATCGGCTGACCGCCGCCGTTAATACAGCCGCCGGGACAACCCATTATCTCAACGAAGAGGTAATTACTGTCGCCCTTCTTGATTTTTTCCATAATCTCTTTTGCGTTCTTTGTGCCGCTTGCAACTGCAACCTTAACATCAAGGTCGCCAACCTTGTAATCGGCTTCCTTAATATTTTCCATACCTCTGACTGCCTCGAAGTCGGGTGACGGAGCCTCCTCGCCCGTAATCATCTTAACAGCAGTACGAAGAGCCGCTTCCATAACGCCGCCTGTTGCGCCGAAAATGGTAGCTGCACCTGTTGACTCGCCGAACGGATTGTCAAACTCTTCATCGGGAAGGTGCTTGAAGAAAATTCCTGCGCTCTCAATCATTCTTGCAAGCTCACGGGTTGTGAGTGCAATATCAACATCGGGGTAACCCGAAGCCGCCTGATTGGGTCTCTTTGTCTCAAATTTCTTGGCTGTGCAGGGCATAATGCCGACAACAACCATATTTTTCGGGTCAATGCCCATCTTCTCAGCGTAGTAAGTCTTCATTGTAGCGCCGAACATCTGCTGAGGTGACTTACAGGTTGAAAGATGCGGAATAAGCTCAGGATAATAATGCTCGCAATACTTAATCCAACCGGGTGAGCAAGATGTAATCATCGGCAGAACACCGCCGTTCTTTACACGCTCTACAAGCTCATTTGCCTCTTCCATAATTGTAAGGTCAGCCGCAAAGTCGGTGTCGAATACCTTGTCAAAGCCGAGTCTGCGAAGAGCTGCAACCATTTTGCCCTCAACATTTGTACCGATATGCATACCGAAAGCCTCACCGAGTGTTGCACGGATTGAGGGAGCAGTATTTACAATAACAAACTTTTCGGGGTCATTGATAGCGGCAAGAACCTTATCTGTATCGTCCTTTTCAACAATTGCGCCTGTCGGGCAGTTAACAATACACTGACCGCAGGAAATGCAGGAAACATCCGCCAAATCTTTGTCAAATGCAGATGAAATGTGAGTGTCAAATCCGCGTGCATTTGCGCCGATTACCGAAATACCCTGCTGGTCGCAGGCGGCAATACAACGGCGGCAAAGAATACACTTGTTGTTATCTCTTATCATATGAGCGGCTGAGTCGTCAAAGTTATATTTAACAACCTCACCCTGATAATAATTCGGCTTATCAACACCGAACTCCTTGCAAAGCTTTTGAAGCTCGCAGGTCCCGCTTCTAACGCAGGAAAGACAGCTCTTATCGTGAGTTGAAAGGATAAGCTCAAGAGTTGTTTTGCGTGAATGGCGAACCTTTTCGGAGTTTGTGTAGATTTCCATTCCCTCGTTAACGGGGAACACGCAGGCAGAAACAAGGCTTCTTGCGCCTACAACCTCTACCATACAAATACGGCAAGCGCCGATTTCGTTTATACCCTTTAAGTAGCAAAGGGTCGGAATTTCAATACCGGCATATCTTGCAGCTTCAAGAATTGAAATACCGGCAGGCACGCTTAAGGACATGCCGTTGATTTTAATATTTACATTACCCATAATGGCACACTCCTTACTCTTTTACAATTGCCTTAAACTTACATGTTGACATACAAGCGCCGCACTTAATGCACTTGTCGGGGTCAATTTCGTAAGCAGGCTTTTTCTTGCCGGGAGCTACGTAATCCGTAACTTTAATTGCGTCCGCAGGACATTGTTTAGCGCACATTCCGCAGCCGAAGCAAGTATCTTTAACAATCTTATATGTGAGAAGGTCTTTACAAACTCCTGCCGGACATTTCTTGTCAACAACATGTGCAATATACTCTTCTCTGAAGAATTTAAGCGTTGCAAGAACAGGGTTGGGAGCTGTCTGGCCGAGACCGCAAAGTGAATTGTTCTTGATGTAATAGCAAAGGTCTTCAAGCTTGTCAATATCCTCAAGAGTTCCCTTGCCCGATGTAATCTTGTCAAGAAGCTCAAGAAGTCTCTTTGTTCCTACTCGGCACGGAGTACATTTACCGCAGGATTCGTCAACCGTGAAATTAAGGAAGAATTTTGCAATGTCAACCATACAGTTGTCTTCGTCCATAACAATAAGTCCGCCCGAACCCATCATACAGCCGATAGCCGTAAGGTTATCATAGTCAATGGGGGTGTCCATCAAAGATGCAGGAATACATCCGCCGGAAGGACCGCCTGTCTGAGCCGCCTTAAACTTTTTGCCGTGGGGAATACCGCCGCCGATTTTCTCAATAACCTCACGAAGAGTTGTTCCCATGGGAACCTCAACAAGACCTGTGTTATTGATTTTACCGCCGAGGGCAAATACCTTTGTACCCTTTGATTTTTCAGTACCCATTGAAGCGAACCAATCGGCGCCTTTAAGGATAATCTGAGGAATATTTGCAAAGGTTTCAACGTTATTTTCAGTTGTGGGCTTGCCGAAAAGGCCTTTTACTGCCGGATAAGGCGGACGGGGTCTCGGCTCGCCGCGGTTGCCCTCGATTGAGGTCATAAGAGCAGTTTCTTCACCGCAAACGAATGCGCCTGCACCAAGTCTAACATGCAAATCAAAGTCAAAGCCCGAATCAAAAATGTTCTTGCCCAAAAGTCCGTATTCTCTTGCCTGTTCTATAGCAATCTTTAAACGTGCAACTGCTATCGGGTACTCGGCACGAACATAAATGTAACCTTCTGTTGCGCCTGTTGCATAACCGCAGATTGCCATTGCCTCAACAATGCAGTGCGGGTCGCCCTCAAGAACGGAACGGTCCATAAATGCACCCGGGTCGCCCTCGTCGGCGTTACATACAACATACTTTTGGTCAGCCTTGTTAGCTGCTGTAAAGCTCCATTTTCTGCCTGTCGGGAATCCGCCGCCGCCACGGCCGCGAAGACCTGAATCCGTAACACACTTAATAACCTCTTCGGGAGTCATTTCTGTAAGAGCCTTACCGAGAGCGGCATAACCGTCCATTGCTATGTACTCTTCAATGCTTTCGGGGTTAATAACACCGCAATTACGAAGAGCAACTCTTTTTTGTGATTTGTAGAATGTTGTATCGCTTAAGGAAACATGTGCCGCCTCCTCTTTAACAGCTTCATCAACATCTGAATAAACAAGCCTTTCAACAATACGGCCCTTAAGAAGATGCTCGGAAACAATTTCAGCTACATCCTCTTTCTGAACTCTGCTGTAAAATGTACCGTCGGGATAAACGATAACAACAGGACCGAGTGCGCAAAGACCGAAACAGCCGGTTCTTACGATTTTTACTTCATCAGTAAGACCGTTTTCCTCAATTCGGTTCTCAAATTCCTCAATAAGAGTCGCACTGCCCGATGATGTGCAGCCAGTACCGCCGCATATCAAAACCTGTGAACGAATCATATTTTTTACCTCCAATTTTTATACATTAGAAAATCAAGCGTTTGTCATTGTGTATTCTTCAACAACATTGCCGCCCTTAAGGTGCTTTTCAATAACTTCTTTTGCTTTTTCCGAAGTCATTTTAACATAGGTTACCTTTTCCTTGCCTGCTTCAAAGATTTCAACAACAGGCTCATACTGGCAAATGCCGATGCACCCTGTCTGTGTAACTGTTACATTACCCGAGAGGCCCTGATTGTTAACTTCCTCAACGAAGGTATTGAGAACAGGTCTTGCACCTGCTGCGATACCGCAGGTTGCCATTCCGACAACAACTCTGATATCTCCGCTGCCTTCACGCATAACAACCTTGTTCTGCATCTTTTCTTTAATTGCCGCAAGTTCAGCCAACGATTTCATATTTATCTTATCCTTTCATATAATATATACTTTTTTATAATCTAAAAAGCAAGCTTATTCTGTTTCCGAATAAGCCTCCTCAAGATAGCCTTTTATCCAGAGTATTACTTCAGTATTGTCAAGCGGAACGCCGCCGAGCACCTCTTTAAGCTCATTTGTATCAAGTGAAACTTCGCCCTTTGGCATTGTGTGCTTAAAAATCCAACGGATGTCGGGACTGCCCTGTATCAGCGTTGTCACAGTCGAAACAATGTCGCCTAAAGGTGTAAAATCAATACTGTTTTTATTGAAAACCGCCGTTGTTACAGTGCCGTGAGAGTCGGGATACTCACTTTCGTGCTTTGAAGTTATTTCAAAGCTTCCCCCCGTCTGTTCCGCCGCAAGCAGTAAGAACGGGATTCCCATTCCGACCTTTCGTGTCGTTCTTGTGGTTGAAAACGGGTCAGTCACTGTTTTGAGAAAATCCTCTTTCATACCGCAACCGTTATCCGCAATTTTCATTGTAAAGGTATCTGCCGTTTCGGTAAGAGTAACCCAAACCGTGTCCGCCTTTGCCTTAACGGAATTCATTGCTATATCAAGAATGTTAAGCGACAGCTCTTTCATTACATTGCCTCCAACAGCTCAAAAAGCCTTTTGCGTACCAAATCACTGCTGTACGGTTCGTCGTCAATAAGAAAATACTCTTTCTTATCTTTTATATTCCACAGATAGTGTGCGTCTGACGACACAATTACCTGTTTATTTCGTGTTTCGGGATATTTTTCGTTGTATTTCTCAATATTTTCACTGTCGTGAAATTCCTCCGCAGTAAAACCGCTGTTCACGGGAAAATCGCCTAGGATTGAAATTATTCCGTTTGCCTCCCTGTCAATGTGAGCGGGGTAGCAAAATCCGCCGAAGTCTTTTATCAGCTTCGGCACGCTCTCAACCGAAATATCGGTAGCATTGGGAAGAAAAAATTTTTCTGCGCCGATTACTGCGTCTTCTTCGTCAAGAATCAGCTGATTTCCAAAAATATCCGTTCTGTTAGGGTATTTAACCCTGTGGCTGTCGACCATACTGTCAAAATCCAAAGCTGTGTCAAGGTCTTTAAAAAGACAGACAACATGAATATCCTCCGCCGTTGTAAGCTCCATTCCCGCAATGGGTATTATGCCGTTGCGCTTTGCCGCTTTGAAAAAAGCAGGGCAGTTTTTTGAAGTATTGTGGTCAGTCAGCGCCATTATATTAAGTCCGTTAAGCACTCCCATTCCCGCTATATTGTTGGGCGTCATATCATCGTCGCCGCAGGGAGACAGACAGGAATGTATGTGCAAATCGTAATAATACTTGTTCATATCGTTTTGTAAATTTCAACAGCAGTTTCAAAGGTTCGTTTGTCTGACAGCAAAATGTTCACACCTTTTTCTTCGGCTAATTTAATTATACTGTCATCAACGGTTACACCCTCTGAAAGCACTATGCAAGCGACATCGGCAAGAGTTGCAACTGCAATAATGTTTTGATTGGACATTATTGTTATCCAGACATTGTTTTCTTCCGCTCTTCCCATTACCCAGCTTAAAAGGTCGCCGATGTAGCACCCGTCAATTTCACGGCCGCCGTCGGGCAGTACCGCCGCTTTGAAATTACATTTTTCCGAAAGCTCTTTAACTGTCACGGTGTTTCCTCCGTCGGTGGTTTAAGTGAATTATTAAGAACACAGCATTTGTCAATGCTTGCCGTTCCCCTGACAATATCCTCGGCAAAAGCACGGCAGTTCGGCGAACCGCACGCACCGCAGTCAATTCCCGGGAGTGTTTCTCTTATCCGCTGAATTTCCGCCATCATTCGCATTGATTCGCTGAAGCTCTCGCTGAGCCGCGAAATCGGTCTGTAGGTCGGCAGAGAAGAAGAAACCACATTATCTGGTATATAGTGCATATCGCTCGGAAGTCTGTTAAGTGAAACGGGCAAATACCGCCTAACGGACTGCAAGCGAGTTCTTGCAACAAACGGGTTTTCTATTGTCATAACGCCGCCCACGCAGCCTCCGGGACAAGCGTTAAGCTCAACAAATTCCAACTGCTGAATATTGCCGTTTTCTATTGTATCAAGAACCTTGTTTATATTCTCAATGCCGTCTGCGGCAAGGTATTTATCGTTAAGTATTGCAGATGATTCGCCGCCGCTGGACGCCCAGCCTATGCCAATCATTCCTGCCTCTGACGAAACCTCGGGCGTTTTGCCGCCTTTCATTACGCCCATCAGCATAAAATATACATCTTTAAGAGAAATTACAACATCGATTTTACTTTTATAGTCGCCGAAGCCGTTTCTTATGTAGCTTACCTTTGCGGCGCAGGGAGAAATGAAGAAAATTCCTATATCCTCATCGGCAAATTCGGGATGTTCCTCCTTTGCCTTTTTCCGTGCAAGCATTGCCGCAATTTCAATCGGCGGTAAAATCGGCATTATATTGTCACGCAAATACGGATACCTGAGTGAAATAAGCCTTACAACAGCAGGGCAAGCCGAGCTGATAACAGGCTTTTTAATGCCCTCGGTTTTAAGGTAAAGTCTTGTGTATTCGGTAACAAGCTCCGCCGCCTTGGCAACCTCAAAAACATCGTCAAAGCCAATGTCCAAAAGTCCCTGCAAAACGGTGTCAACATCGTCAAGACCTTCAAACTGACCGAAAAGCGCAGGTGCAGGCAAAGCGATTTTCCATTTAAAATGGGAGTAATGCTCAAATTTACTGCACATTGCCTTTTTCGCATTATTGGGGCAGACTCTTATACATTCGCCGCAGTCAATACAGCGGTCGTCATTTATAACGGCTCTGCCGTCCCTTATTCTGATAGCTTCGGTAGGGCAATGGCGTATACAGGTCGTACAACCCGTGCACTTGCTCACATCAAGCTCAACAGAATGCTTGAACATATAATTTACCCCCTTTTGATTGTCAGGAAAGGTAAACCGCCATTTTTACCGTTGTACCTTTACCTACAACCGAATCTATTGTCATTTCGTCCATATAGCGTTTCATATTGGGAAGCCCCATTCCGGCGCCGAAACCTAAAGAGCGCACACTGTCGGGAGCGGTGGAGTACCCCTCCTGCATGGCAAGCTCAACATCAGGGATTCCCGGACCGTGGTCCTCAAGAATAATTTCAATTTTATTCTCACTGACTATTACGTCCGCTTTTCCTCCGCCGGCGTGAATTACCATATTGATTTCGCCCTCATACATAGCAATGGAAACCTGTCTGATGATTTCGGGCGGAATTCCGAGACGCCTTAAATTCTTTTTTACCTGAACCGATGCCTGACCCGCCGAGGTAAAATCCTCGCCGTCAACATCGAAATGAAAAGTCAACGATTCACTCATGGTGCACCTTGCCGTTCCCGACAAGACCGTTTACGTAAAGCTTTCCGCAAGCCTCGTAAAGGCGCATATCTGTCGTCATAACCGCCATACCGCTTTCCCTTGCAAGTTCAATCATTTCCTCAGTCGGCTGTTTTGACCTTACAAAGACAATGCAGACCATATCCATCATTTCGGCAGTTCTGATAACCTGAGAATTTACAAGGCCTGTAAGCAAAACCGCCTGATCCTTAACATAAGCCAAAACATCGCTCATCATATCGCTTCCGCAGGCGGAAAATACATCATCGTCAAGCATATCCTCACCGCAGACAATTTTTGCATCGAGCAAATCTTTTATTGTGCTGATTTTCATAACAGCAAAGCCCCTTCATTTAATAGGTAAAAATTATTGATATTTCGCAAGTATGCCCTGGATGTCTTCGGGAACAAGTCTGCCGTAAACATCGTCGTTAACAGTCATAACGGGAGCAAGTCCGCAAGCGCCGATGCAGCGGCACTCTTCAATTGAAAATGATGCGTCAGCTGTGCACTCGCCTGCACCTATGCCGAGCTCTTCCTCAACCTTGTCAAGTATTGACTGTGCGCCCTTAACATAGCAAGCCGTGCCCAGGCAAACGGAAATATTGTACTTGCCCTTCGGTGAAAGTGCAAACTGGGCGTAGAAGGTTGAAACACCGTAAATCTTTTCAATCGGAATGTCCATTCCCTCCGCAATCATAACCTGTACTTCATACGGAAGATAGCCGTAAATTGCCTGTGCTTCCTGCATTACATGCATAAGCATACTTTTGTCGTCTTTGTTTTCCTCAATAACAGCCTTTAACTGCTGTTCCTGCTCTGCTGTTCCCTTAAAAGGAATATTACTTATCTTTTTGAGCATTTGTAGGTTTCCTCCTTATTAAAAATAGCATTCAACAAACCTTAATATGTGTGATTTTATATACAAATATATAACTTAACATATTCTT
>DERX01000091.1:0-12204 GCA_002361875.1 Ruminococcaceae bacterium UBA3329 | reverse complement strand
ACTTAACATATTCTTAAAGATTATAGCAGATGTAACCTCAAAAATCTATGCTTTTTGTAAAAAAAAACGATGTTTTGTTAAAAAATTGTCATTTCATACATTTATATTTAAAAATTTTGTTATTATTAACTATTTCAGAAGAATTTTTTTAGCAATTGGACGCCTTTTTCCATTTTTTCCGTGCTTATTGCCGAAACGGAAAAAGCAATTTCTGTCTTACCTGTTTTCCCGCTTATTGGGATAATCGCAAGCCCCTCTTTTTCACACTTATTTAAAAGGAGCGACAGAGAAATATCCGTTTTAAACGAGGCTTTTACAAAAAGCGGAGAATCGGTTTTGTCTATTGTTACTTTATCTTCAAAATTTTCCGTAAGCAAATCGCAGAGAATTTTCGATTTCTGCAAATAAAGCTTTCTTGACTTTCTTATCTGCGCCGAAAGATGCCCGTCACGGATAAAGCTGCAAAGAGCAATTTGGTCTGCCTTTGACACAGTTTGATTATAAACAGGTGCAACCTCACGGTATTTTTCATTAAGCTCCGGCGGTAAAATCATATAGCTTATTCGAATTGACGGTAAAAGCAGCTTTGAAAATGTGCCGAGGTAAACCGTGTTTTCACCGCCGCTAAGTCCCTGCAAAGACGGTGTCGGCTTATTAACATAGCGAAATTCACTGCCGTAATCGTCCTCAATAATAAGTTTATTTGATGATGCGGCATATTCCGCCAGCTTAAATCTTTCGGAAACAGAAAGAGTTTCACCCCATCTTGTTTTGCGTGACGGAGAAGTGTAAATAATATCTGCCGTGCTAAAGGTTTTTGAGATTTTAAATCCGTGATCGGAGAACACTGTTACGCCTTGAATGTAATCGGGGTCGGAAAAAGCTATGCTCTTTCGCTCGCTTATAAGCGGACACAAAATGTGCAAAAGCGACTGTACCCCTGCACCGATAATAATATTTGACGAATCGCACACGCAGTTTCTGTTTTGCCTTGCAAACAGCGCTATTTCCTCACGAAGCTCACTCTCCCCCTGCGGCTCGCCGTAGCTAAGCAGTCTTTCGGTTTGTCGCAAAGCACTTTTAACATATCTTCTCCAAAGGCTTAAATCAAAACTCTCTGAGTCAACACCCGACGACGCAAAATCATATACTATTCTATTTTTAACAACCTGTGTGCTTTTGCCGCTGTCGCTCTTCTTCTGTTCTGCACGCCTTGAAACATAATATCCACTCTGTTTTCTCGGCACTAAATAGCCGTCGTCGCAAAGGCACATATACGCTTGCTCAATAGTCGTTTTGCTCACGCCGAGCTGTGCCGAGCTGTACCTTATAGACGGAATTTTTTCACCGTTATGCATTTTTCCCGACTCAATTAAGCCACGGTAATAATCGTAAACCTGCATATAAAGACTGTCCTGCTTTTTCATAAACTGTCCCCTAAAAATTTCTTGATTTTGTATATTTTAATAATGACAATTTAAGTATATTATATATCACGGAACAAATAAATGCAATGTTAATTTTTGTAAGTCGAAAGAAGGCGAAAATTATGAAACGTATAGCCGTAATAGGTGATATTTCAGGATTCGGCAGGTGCTCGCTTACGGCATCAATCCCGGTTATTTCCTCGCTTGGAATTGAATGTTGTCCTTTTCCTACCGCTGTTCTTTCCGCGCAGACGGGGTACAGCTCATATCATTTCATTGATCTTACAAGCGAATTTACCGCTTATGAAAATGAGTGGGAAAGACTCGGTTATCGCTTTGACGGCATTTTAACAGGTTACATAGCCTCGCCCACACAGGCGGATTTAATCGACGGTTTTATTGACAAATTCAAAACCGACAGCACTGTTTTGCTTGTTGACCCCGTAATGGCGGACGACGGCGAAATTTACGGCACTTATTCAAATGAGCTTTGCGGGAAAGTAGCCGAAATTGCAAAGAAAGCCGACATTATAACGCCTAATCTTACGGAGCTTTGTATTCTTGCTGATGTAAAATATGCGGACATAACCGCAAAAAGTACAGATGAAGATTATATCGAATTTATAAGCTCCGTAGCCGAAAGCCTTATAACCGATACGCTCAAAGCCGTTATTGTTACGGGCGTTCGTTATAAAGGTGAGATTTACAATCTTGTCTGCGAAAAAAATTCGCGTTGTCAAATAAAATCGCAGATTTTCGGCGGCAGTTATTCGGGCACAGGCGACCTTTTTGCAAGCGTGATATGTGCAAAAGCAGTGCAAGGCGTTCCTTTAAAAAAAGCGGTAACTACTGCATCAAAATTCTTGGAAAAATCGGTTCAAAGTTCATTTAATGAAGGTACTGACCGAAATGACGGAATAAATTTTCAAAAATATTTAAAGGTGCTTAAAAATGAATGATAAAAGAATTAAACAGCTAAAGCTCATTGCTATGACAGCACTTTTTGCCGCTTTAACGGCGGTTGCAACGGCGTTTATCAAAATAAACACGGGCATTAACGAGGGCTATCTTCATTTCGGCGACAGCGTCATTTACCTTGCCGCTTGTATTCTTCCACTGCCCTATGCCTGCCTTGCGGCAGCTGTCGGCGGCGGTATTGCAGATTTGCTTGCAGGTGCGGCTGTCTGGGCGCCCATGACGGCAGTAATTAAAGCGCTGAACGTGTTGCCCTTTGCCGTTATGTACAGCGCAAAAATCACCAAAAGCCCGAATAAAATTGTAAACAAGGCAACCGTTGCAATGTCTGTTATTTCGGGACTTATAACGATTTTTGGTTATCTTTTGGCGGAAGGGTTTATGTACAGTTTCCCGAGCGCGTGGACATCTGTTCCGTTCAGCATTGTGCAAGCGACAGGCAGTGCAGTGGTTTACTGGATTTTGGGTGCGTCCCTTGACAAATTGAATTTCAAAAACAGACTGTTCAAATAATTATAAAGAGGAGAAAAATATGGCTAATATAGTTTACACTTTTGAAAATCATGTTTATCTTAATATTACAAATTCCTGCCCGTGCAGATGTGAATTTTGCATACGCAAGAACGGCGACAGCGTGGGTGATGCCGACACGCTCTGGTTTTCGGGGCACAACCCGTCATTCGACGAAATAAAGGCTGAAATTGACGCCTTTGATTTCAGCAAATATTCGGGTGAAATAATTTTCTGCGGCTACGGCGAGCCTACATGCGCTTATGAAAATCTTATTAAAACCGCAAAATATCTTAAAACAAAGCTTCCGCAGTGCAAGCTTCGAATCAACACAAACGGGCTTTCGGATTTGCTCAATAAAAAGCCGACTGCAAAGGAAATCTGCGAGAATTTGGATATTGTTTCAATATCGCTCAACGCCCCCACAAGCGAAAAATATGAGGCACTGTGCCACCCCACATTTAAAGAAAAAGCATTCCCCGCAATACTTAAATTTGCCGAGGAATGCAAACAATACGATGTCACAGTAAAATTCTCGCTTGTTGATGTTATTTCAAAAGAGGATATTGCGGACTGCCAAAAGCTTGCGGACAAAATGGGAATACCGCTTCGGGTAAGGGAATACACTGCGGACTGATATGAGCTATAAATTTTTTGAAAATAAGGAATGTGAATACTACCCCTGCCACAAGGGGCTTGACAAAATCAACTGTCTTTTCTGCTTTTGTCCGCTTTACAAAGAGGACTGCAAGGGGAATTTTACGATTCTTTCAAACGGCGTAAAGGATTGCAGTAACTGCACATTCCCCCACAAGGCCGAAAATTACGATAAAGTGATTGAGAAAATTAAATAGTTTAAGTTATATAACACTACGGGGCAGTACAAAAATGTACTGCCCCGTAGCTTAGTGGGTGTGAAAGAAAAAGATTAAAAAGCAAGATATAATAGTGTAATATTACTTAAATTTGACATTGTAGAGTGCGGCATTATTCTTGCAACACCTCATCCACCGCCAAGGCGGTCCCCCTTCCCCTCAAAAATGGGAAGGCGTTTTTTGGCTTCCCCGAGGGGGCGAAGTTGCGAGTGCCGTCCTGTGGACGAAACGCACGAGCAAAATGAGGTGAAGAAATAGGGAGTAATGCGAATGAAAATGAGTATTGCGACTATATTTTTGAGGGGGAAGCCTGTCCCTACTCAGCAGAAGCAAGCCACTGCCGTACAAGGCATAACCACCTAAAATTATCAAATCAATAATTTATGCAACTGTTGCGGTGGTGTCCTCTGTAATTCTGCGGTTTGCGCCGTTTGAATGAAGGTGAAGATGCTCTCCCCTTGCAACTGCTTTTTTGTGATTTTTAATACGGATATATCTTCTGATATTTCCCAGAACTATTCTCTTAACATTCATTTCGAAGTCAATAACCTTTTCCTCGTTAATAAAGCCGTAAAGTAAAAGAGCCACCGCCAAAAAATCCACTAAAATTGAAATAATACTTGCTGTTGTCATAATTCATACCTCACATCTGTAATTGATTTAAAATCTGCCGAACAAACTTGAACAAATGTTCTTTACAAGTATTATTATATCAGCTTTTTTCGCTTTGTCAATACAAATGTTCGCAAATATTGCGATTTTTAGTCCATTTTTTCGGACTTATATGTCTGCTTTTGCAAGATTTACAGTATTTTGAATAATTATGTCGAATTATTTCGCTATACATTTTTACAGCAAACATCAGCGATGAGTGAGATGTATTTGCCTTCTCCTTTGAGAATTAAGGGGAACCGCATTAGCGGTGGATGAGGTGTATCTCCCCCTCATCAGTCACTTTGTGACAGCTTCTCCCGAGGGAGAAGCCTTTTTGGCATTATTTTTACGGCGGGAGCTTGGTAAAAATAAAACATACAAAAACCTAAAAAAACTTTTCAAATACTATTTATTATTTTTTGATTTTGGTGTAGAATAATAATGTATATGTATATTTGTGTAAATTTTGAGGTTACATTATGTTTGTTGATATTGCGAAAATTAAAATTAAGGGCGGCAACGGCGGCAACGGAGCTGTTGCATTCCACCGTGAAAAATATATAGCGTCTGGTGGGCCTGACGGCGGCGACGGCGGAAAAGGCGGTAATGTAATTTTTAAGGTTGACGACAATCTGTCAACACTTGCCGATTTCCGCTATAAAAGAAAATATGTTGCCGAGAACGGCGCAGACGGCTCGGGCAGCCGAAGAAGCGGTAAAAAAGGACAAGACCTTATTATCCGTGTGCCGAGGGGAACGGTTATCCGTGAAGAGTCCAGCGGCGTTATTATTGCCGACCTTTCTACTGACGAGGAATTTATCGGCGCAAAAGGCGGAAAAGGCGGTTGGGGCAACTCTCATTTTGCCACATCTACAAGGCAGACCCCCCGTTTTGCAAAAATGGGTGCACCGGGTGAAGAATGGGATGTAAGCCTTGAATTAAAGCTTATTGCAGATGTAGGCTTGCTCGGTTTCCCAAATGTCGGCAAATCATCGCTCATTTCCGTTGTCAGCGAGGCAAAGCCCATTGTGGGCGACTATCATTTCACAACCATTATTCCCGTTTTGGGCGTTGTCAGAATGGGCCCCGAAAAAAGCTTTGTTATGGCGGATATTCCCGGTCTTATTGAGGGTGCAAGCGACGGCGTTGGCCTCGGTCACGAATTTTTACGCCATGTTGAAAGATGCCGTATGCTTATTCACATTGTAGATGTTGCAGGCAGTGAGGGCAGAAATCCGATTGACGATTTCGAAGCGATAAACTCGGAACTTGAAAAATTTAATCCCGAGCTGGCAAAATGTCCGCAGATTGTAGCGGGTAATAAAATCGACCTTGCCACGGACGAACAGCTCTCAACATTCAGAAAATATATAGAGGACAAGGGACTTCAGTATTTTGAAATCTGCGCCCCCATTAAGCACGGCACTAAAGAGCTTATTGACGCGGCGGCAAAGCTTCTTGACACGCTCCCCCCTGTCAAACGCTATGAGGCTGAAGAAATCCCCGTAAGTATGCTTGAAGAGAAGAGCAAAAAGGACGGATTTACGGTTACGGTGCATGACGATGTATATATCGTTGAGGCGGAATGGCTTTACAGAATCCTCTGCCAGACCGACCTTGACGACTATGAATCTCTTCAATATTTTCAAAGGGTATTGCAGTCAAGCGGAATTATTGACGAGCTTAAAAACAAGGGTATTCACGAGGGCGACCTTGTAAGTATATACGATTTGGAATTTGAATATGTACCGTAATGAGGCGAAAAAATTATGACACTATTCGATAAACAAACAAATCCCGACGCATTAAGTCCGTTGACCTTGGCATTTGTCGGCGACGCATATTTTTCACTCGTTATCCGTGAAATGTTGGTAAGCGACGCAAACAGACCCGTGCGTGATCTACATAAGCTTTCGGTTAAGGCGGTCAACGCTCAAGCGCAGGCAAAGTATATGAAAATACTTTTGCCCGTGCTTACGGAAAAGGAAACTGAAGTTTTCAAGCGAGGCAGAAATGCGCACACCTCGCACACGCCGAAGAACCAAAGCGGATGTGACTATCACTATGCAACGGGTTTTGAGGCTCTTATGGGTTATCTTTATTTAAACGGCTCTTCCGAGCGCCTTAACTCATTGTTTAATGTAGTTATCAATGAAATAGGTGCTGACATTTTTGAAAACAAGGAATAAACTGAAATCATTTTTATCTGACACGGCGGTTTTTATTTTGGGTGGAGCGCTTTACAGTATTTCCGTAAACTGTTTTCTGTCAAAAAACCAAATACTGAACGGCGGGTTTACGGGCTTTGCAACTGTAATAAACTATTTACTCGGTGCTCCCATAGGCACGGTTATTTTTCTTTTGAACATTCCCCTTTTCATTATTTCTTATAAAAAGTTAGGACTGCGGTTTGTAATATCTTCCTTTTGGGCAACATTTATTATGTCCGCTCTTATTGACATCGGCGATTTTCTGCCTGTGTACCGCGGAGATTTACTCTTGGCTTCGCTTTTCGGCGGAGTGCTGTCGGGTGCAGGTCTTGGAGTTGTGCTCATTAACGGCGCTACCACAGGCGGTACGGATATAATTGCAAAGCTTGTCGGAATGAAATATCCGCATATCTCTTTGGGCAAAACAATTTTTCTTATTGACCTTTTAATTATTGCGCTGGGCGGTCTTGTTTACAGGAATATTGAATCCTCGCTTTATGCGGCGGTAGTAATTTTTGTCAGCACGCAAACCATTGACTATATTATTTTCGGCATACACCGTTCAAGCCTTATTTTTATCGTGACCGAAAAGGGCGAGGAAATGCGCAGAATAATAACTAACGATATACACCGAGGCGTTACAATACTGCGTGGACAAGGCGGTTACACAAACATTCAAAAGGATGTTTTAATTTGCGCCTGCTATGACAATCAGACTGGCAAATTTATTAAAAGAATAAAAGCCTTCGACGAAAAAGCGTTTCTTATAATCACAAACGCAAAGGAAATACTCGGAGAAGGGTTTAATCACTATTAACAGGAAACGGAAAATATGTCATATTATAAGGAAACATTAAAATTCTTATTTTTACCGATAATCGCACTGCTTATAGGCGTTCTGCTCATAGGTTTCGGAGTTTACGAAAAAATTACATCACCTACAAAAGGCTTTGAAGCTGCTACGGGATATTTGTGCGGCAGCACGCTTTACGAGGGAGAGCATTACGATGCTGTTAAGCAAGAATTAAGTGCGGCTACATACAAGCTTACATACTGCTTTACCGTTGATTCGGAAAAACATTTTGTAACAAGCAACTATTCAACAGCTTTTGTGCCTGCCGAGGGTACACCGTGCGAAATTCTGTATAATCCGGAGAATCCCGATGAAGCTGTTATCGGCGGTCCGAATAAAACAAGCAACCACATGCTGTTTATAGGCTTTTTCTTTTCATTAGGTTCACTGCCGTTTTTTATAGGAAGCGTCGGCACTATCGTTCCTAAAAAACAAAGTAACGCTGAAATATCAAAATCATCAAAAAAAAGAAAAACAAAATCCGATAATTCGGAATTACAATTCAATTCAATCGGCATAATTATGAGTACAATTGCTATACTGTTCGGGTACGGCGCATTCGCTTTGATGTCAAATTCGTTTTCAATTAAAGGTATAATAAATTACTGTATGACCTCCTTTAAATTGCCAATGATAATTCCGATTCTACTCATTGCGGCAGGACTGTATACAGTTATCAATATAATTTATAAATATTTTAAAAACAGCAACAAGAGGTAATTATGGCAAAGAAAGAATTTATCAGAAATTTTTCAATTATTGCTCACATTGACCACGGCAAGTCAACTCTTGCAGACCGACTTTTGGAGCTTACCGAAACCGTGGCAAAGCGTGATATGCAGGAACAGCTCCTTGACAATATGGACTTGGAGCGTGAGCGCGGAATTACAATTAAGGCGCATGCCGTAAAGCTTGATTACAAAGCGTTAGACGGCAACATCTATAACCTTAATTTAATCGACACCCCCGGTCATGTTGACTTTAACTATGAGGTTTCACGTTCACTTGCCGCCTGCGAAGGTGCGGTGTTAATTGTTGACGCATCACAAGGCGTTGAGGCGCAAACGCTTGCAAATACATATTTAGCTCTCGACCACGATTTAGAGCTTGTTCCGGTTATAAATAAAATCGACCTGCCCGCCGCAGACCCCGAGCGTGTCGCAAAAGAGGTTGAGGATATTATAGGGCTTGATTGCAGTGAAGCGCCGAAGGTTTCGGCAAAAACGGGCGAAAATGTAGAAAAGGTACTTGAAAGCATTGTAAAGCTTGTTCCGCCGCCTGAAAATAACGATGATAAACCTTTGCGCGCGCTTGTTTTTGACTCGGTTTATGACAGCTACAAGGGCGTTATCGTTTATGTCCGTGTTGTTGACGGGCAAATCAAAGCGGGCGACACCATGCGTATGATGGCAACAGGAGCTGAATTTACCGTTGTTGAGGTAGGCTATATGCGACCTACATTTATGGAAAAGACAGATGTACTTTCCTCGGGCGAGGTTGGTTACATCACCGCTTCAATTAAAACGGTCGGTGATGCGAGAGTCGGCGACACGGTTACAACCGCTGAAAATCCTGCCGATGAGGCTCTCCCGGGATATCGAAAGGTTAACCCGATGGTATTCTGCGGAGTATACCCTGCCGACGGTGCAGATTACGAGGCACTGCGTGACGCTCTTGAAAAATTACAGCTTAATGACGCCGCTCTTTCATTTGAGCCTGAAACCTCGGGCGCTCTCGGATTCGGTTTCAGATGCGGATTTTTAGGACTTTTGCATCTTGAAATTATACAGGAACGCCTTGAACGGGAATATAATCTTGATTTGGTTACAACCGTTCCGAGCGTTATCTATAAAATTCACCTGACGAACGGCGAAATGGTCGAAATCGACAACCCGAGCCACTACCCCGACCCTGCAACGATTGACTATGCGGAAGAGCCTACTGTTGAGGCACACATTTACGCTCCGCCCTCGTATGTCGGTCAGATAATGGATTTGTGTCAGGACAGGCGCGGAGTTTATGTAGGTATGACTTACCTTGACGCCGACCGTGTTGATTTGCATTACAAATTACCGCTTAACGAGATAATTTACGACTTCTTCGATGCGCTTAAATCACGCACAAGAGGTTATGCATCATTTGATTACGAGCTTGCGGATTATCAGCGTTCAAGCCTTGTAAAGCTCGATGTTCTGCTGAACGGCGACACAATAGATGCGCTTTCATTCATTATTCACTCTGACAAAGCATACGGCAGAGCGAGAAAAATTGCCGAAAAACTGAAAGACAATATTCCGAGACAGATGTTTGAAATTCCCGTTCAGATTGCCGTGGGCAGTAAGGTTATTGCCCGTGAAACCGTTAAGGCTATGCGTAAGGACGTTCTTGCGAAGTGCTACGGCGGTGACATTACAAGAAAGAAAAAACTTCTTGAAAAACAAAAAGAGGGCAAAAAGCGTATGCGTCAGTTCGGTACGGTTGAAGTTCCGCAGGAGGCGTTTATGGCGGTGCTCAAGCTCGACGACGAATAACCGTATGAAAAATATAGGACTTTATTTGCATATTCCATTTTGCCGTTCCAAATGCCCGTACTGTGATTTTTACTCGGTTCGGGCGGATGAGAGCGTAAAAACGCAATATGTTAATACACTGAAAAACAGAATTTCAGCCGAAATGAGTACTTCAGACTGTAAAGCTGATACACTTTACATAGGTGGCGGTACTCCGTCTGTTCTCGGCTCTGAAAATCTATGTGAAATTGTGAAATCTGCCTCCCCATTTCTGTCGCCCAATGCTGAAATCACCGTTGAATGTAACCCATTTGGACTATCCGAAGATTTTTTCAAAATTCTCGCATTTTACGGCGTTAACAGGATTTCAATGGGACTGCAATCGGCAAATGACCGTGAACGGCGTGCACTCGGCAGACTTTCAGATTCGGAAACAGTAAAACAAGCGGTTTTGAATGTGCAAAGCGCAGGTATAAGCAATATTTCCCTTGATGTTATGCTGGGCATACCCCGTCAGACAGAAAAGTCGCTTTCCGAAACGCTTGATTTTTGCCTGTCCCTCGGCGTTCCGCACATCAGTGCATACATTTTAAAGCTTGAAGAGGGCACGGTATTTTATAACAGGCAAAATTCACTCTCTTTGCCTGACGACGATGCGGTCGCGGATTTATATTTACAAACCTGCGAAACACTCGAACGAAACGGCATAATGCAATACGAAATCTCAAATTTTGCAAAATGCGGATATGAAAGCCGCCACAATCTTAAATATTGGAACTGCGAGGAATATTTGGGGCTCGGTCCTGCCGCCCACTCGTTTTTAGGCGGAAAGCGATTCTATTTCGAGCGTGATTTAAATGCTTTTCTGAATGATTCAAATCCTATATCAGACGGCGACGGCGGTGATTTTACCGAATACGCAATGCTCCGTTTAAGGCTTACTAAAGGACTTTTAAACAGTGAAACCGAAAATCGGTTCGGCCATAAAATTCCCGAAGAAATAATAAAAAAATCCGCATTTTTTGCGGATAAAGGCTTTATGGAGTCTGACGAAAGGGGTATTCGCTTAACCCGAAACGGCTTTTTGCTCTCAAACAGCATACTCGCCGAAATACTTTGATATTTTGACATATAGTTAAAAAATAACCGTCCTCAAAACAGGGCGGTTATTTTAAAAGAAAAATTCTGTTTAATTTAAAGCTTGCGGTTTGTACTCAATAAAATTTTGCGACCTTACCGTATGCGTTTTATAGAAAATTTTCGGACTGACAGGATTTGTGTCCACATTTGCATCAACACAGTTGCCGTTAAAACCCGCTCCGAAATTCTGATGTGAATAGTGCATATTTACCATTATATTGCAAGGTGAATCCGGATGACCGACCGCTGCATCGGCAACAACCAAAAATTTTAAATCACTGCATTTTGAGCCCACACCGTTCGGCAAATTGTACGAGCCGACTACGGAATAAAAGCCGCCGAATTTACTGTCGCTTTTTTCTGCTTTTTGCACCGTTTCTGTCTTTCCGTCAGTTTTCACTTTTTCATTATATATTGCCGTAACCGAAAAATCCGATTGATTAAATACCAAACCCTCTATATAAACGGTAAACACATCCGTTCCGCGCCAAACGGGCATTTTAGTGTACTCAAAAGTGCCTAATATGATATATTCACCGTATTCCGCTTCCCCTCCGCTCAATTCCAACACCCACACATTTTTGCTGAGCGACAGGTCATTTTCATTTTCGTTTATCTTATATGCCTTTATTGCAAGAGGTATTTTTTCCGTTATATCGGGAGAAAGATTTTCTATAAAAACATCTTCTATTCCCAAAGCGGACAGGATTTCGGATGCAGACTGATTTTCGGCAATATCTATAGCTTCAAAATCAGCACAAAGAACATTCGGCACAGCAAAAGCCTGTAAAATAAGAACTGACGCAAGAATTACTAAAACTAAAACGACTGCTATAACTTTTTTAGCCTTTGCTTTTTTCATAATCTCCACCCTTTAATTAAAATTTTTATGGAAATTAATTCCATTCGTATAGTACCATATTGCTTAATTTTTGTCAAGTTAAATACTATTTTTTATATATTTTCAATAAATTTCACGCTTTAATATTTAATTTTCATCTTTGATTTGCAAACCGTTAAAAATTGTGTTAAAATAAAAATTCAATATAT
>DERX01000040.1:2279-3279 GCA_002361875.1 Ruminococcaceae bacterium UBA3329 | reverse complement strand
AATATTACAATATTGTAATTGAAAAATTAAAAATAATGTTATATACTCTAATATATATACTTTAATAAAACAGTTACCGAAAGGACGATTATATGGAAAACAAACAGCCTCCGTTTGAAGACCGTGGGCAAAATCAGAATGTTCCCACTACTCCACCGTTCACAACTCCAAATCCGCCGCTTTATCAAAAGAAGAAATCAAATGCAGTGCCCATAGTTATTGCAATAATATTTGCAATAACGGCTATTATTATTGCATCGATTATCTGTTTTTTCGCTTTTCTTCGCGGCGGCATTTCTGAGCTTGCCAAAAATCATATTTTTGATAACGACAGCAGCTACATTGAAGTTAACACATCAGCCGAATTCGACACCGACAACATATTGGAGCTTGATATTGAATGGATTGACGGAAGCGTAAATCTTCAATATTACGACGGTGAGAAAATTTATATTGAAGAAAACGGCAATGGAAAACACCCGATGTGCTATAAAATTGACGGTACTACTCTTAAAATTGACGAATACCGCAACAAAGCCAAAATAAACATAAAAACTGCAAGCAAGGATTTAACAGTCAAGCTCCCACTTACCTATAAGGCTAATAAAATTGACATTTCGGTTGTGTCGGCAAGTGTTGCCGCAAACGGACTTAATGTAGGAAAGCTTGATTTTGAAACCGTCAGCGGAAACGGTGAATTCCAGTTTGCTGTTTCTCCTGTTGAAATTGACACGGAATCCGTCAGCGGAGAAGCTAAAATTATTCTTCCCGAAGGTGTCACAGGGTATTCTGCCTCTTGGGAAACTGTTTCAGGCTCTTTAATTACAAACGGATTTACCGACAATAGCAATTCCGCCCGTTACGGTGACGGCTCTGTTTTGATTGACGGAGACTCTGTAAGCGGTAATTTGATAATTTCCAAGGCAGAAACAAAAAAAGCAGCAGCGTAAAACAAAATTACCACTGTAATTTGCTGTGCAGGGCATAATTTGGATGGTGT
>DERX01000040.1:0-2000 GCA_002361875.1 Ruminococcaceae bacterium UBA3329 | reverse complement strand
TGCAGGGCATAATTTGGATGGTGTCTGCCCGTAAAAAGCTCCGCCGTCTTGACAAAAAAACAGGCAAGTGATACGAAATCACTTGCCTGTTTTTTTGTTTGTATATTGAATTGAATTCTGTAATTCAATTTGCAGTGTCTGTCGACCCGACAGACATAAATGAAAAGTCAGAAATTTCGGTCGAAATTTAAAAGACAAACTTTAAGTATTTGCTCCACACGGTAGGGGACGATGTTATTCCCCTGCAATGGGAAATGTCTGCTTTGCAGACAGAAGAGTTTTGGCACAACCGTAACCACATCGTCCCAAAGGAAAACTTGAAATATATTAAATTGCGTAACATTGTATCATACAAAAAAGGACTTCCGATTTTTACATCGAAAGTCCTGCTTTTTTATTAAACTGTATCTGACAAAAAGTCAAATTATGCTTTCATTGCCTCTTCAACAGCAACTGCAACGGCAACTGTAGCGCCGACCATGGGGTTGTTACCCATGCCGATAAGTCCCATCATCTCAACGTGTGCGGGAACTGAAGAAGAACCTGCGAACTGAGCATCTGAGTGCATTCTGCCCATTGTGTCAGTTAAGCCGTAGCTTGAGGGGCCTGCCGCCATATTGTCAGGGTGAAGCGTTCTGCCTGTACCGCCGCCGGATGCAACCGAGAAATAGTTAATGCCATTTTCAACGCACCATTTCTTGTATGTGCCTGCAACGGGGTGCTGGAAACGAGTCGGGTTTGTTGAGTTACCTGTTATGGAAACGCCGACATTTTCAAGCTTCATAATTGCAACGCCTTCTGGAACATTGTCAGCGCCGTAGCATTTAACATCTGCTCTCGGACCGTTTGAGAAGGGCTTCTGCTCAGTAACCGTAACTGTTTCGGTGTAGGGGTCAAATACTGTTTCGCAATATGTGAAGCCGTTTATTCTTGAAATGATATAAGCGGCGTCCTTGCCGAGACCGTTAAGGATAACGCGGAGCTTATTCTCACGAACCTTGTTAGCGTTAAGAGCAATTTTGATAGCACCCTCAGCGGCGGCAAAGCTCTCGTGACCTGCAAGGAAGCAGAAGCACTCTGTTTCCTCTGAAAGGAGCATTTTGCCGAGGTTTCCGTGGCCAAGACCAACCTTACGGTTTTCAGCAACAGAACCGGGGATGCAGAAGCTCTGGAGACCTACACCTATTGCGGCAGCAGCGTCAGCAGCCTTTTTGCAGCCTGATTTAATAGCGATTGCAGCGCCTACTGTGTAAGCCCATTTTGCATTTTCAAAGCAGATAGGCTGTGTTTCCTGAACTATTGTATAGGGGTCAACGCCTTTTTCTGCGCAAATTTCTTTGCACTCATCAATTGATGAAATGCCATATTCTTTAAGAGTTGCGAGGATTTTAGCCTCACGTCTTTCGTAACCTTCAAACTGTGCCATTGTGAAATCCTCCCTTTCTTATTCTTTTCTCGGGTCAATATACTTTGCAGCTTCTGCGAATCTGCCGTATGTGCCGATTGATTTTTCGTATGCTTCGTTGGGTTCCATACCCTTTTTGATGAAATCAGTCATCTTGCCGAGTGAAACGAACTCATAGCCGATAACCTCATCGTTCTCGTCAAGAGCCATTCTTGTGCAGTAGCCCTCTGTCATTTCAAGGTAACGAACACCCTTTGCCTTTGTGCCGTACATTGTGCCGACCATTGAGCGGTATCCCTTGCCGAGGTCTTCCATGCCTGCGCCGATAACAAGTCCGTCGTCAGAGAATGCAGACTGAGTACGACCGTAAACAATCTGGAGGAAAAGCTCTCTCATAGCAGTGTTGATAGCGTCGCAAACAAGGTCAGTGTTGAGTGCCTCAAGAATTGTTTTGCCGGGAAGAATTTCCGCCGCCATAGCAGCCGAATGTGTCATACCTGAGCATCCGATAGTTTCAACAAGAGCTTCCTCAATAATACCGTTTTTAACATTGAGGGAGAGCTTGCAGCCACCCTGCTGAGGTGCGCACCAGCCG
>DERX01000002.1:58197-58721 GCA_002361875.1 Ruminococcaceae bacterium UBA3329 | reverse complement strand
ATACTGATTTCCGCCAATATGGTCGGCATTGGAATGCGTGTTCAGAATACCTAAGAGATTCCAGCCTTTTTCATCTAAAATCTTACGTACTTTTTTGCCAGCGTCTTTATCATTACCGCTGTCGATAAGATAAACATTTTTATCGTCAGCAAGATATACTCCGATTTTTGCGGGGCAGTTAATATAGTAGCTTTTTTCTCCCACCTGATTTAATTCGTACATAAGAATTCTCCTTAATAAAAAATCGTATTGTAGACGCAGCAAAGTCCGTCATAATTGTTCTGATAACTGTGCGTGACATTTGCAGAAAAACGTATTGCCTGCTTTTCCGATAATGTAACTTTCTCTCCGTTTATAACCATATCAAGTTTGCCGCTTATGACATAGACCGTTTCCTCAACATTATCATTGTGCTTATCCGAAGTGTGGATACATCCCGGATCAAACTCAATATAAAAAGCTTCAAAATTCCGTATCGGATCATATGGAAAGAGTGTATATGCTCTCATAGCACCGTTTTCGGC